>JAXJSX010000001.1:0-9357 GCA_036309925.1 Acutalibacteraceae bacterium
CCATAGTAAAATCCTTCCTCTAAATAATAAATAATATTATTCACTTTATAATAATACCACACAATTCAGGAATTTTCAACTAAAAAATTGAGATTTTTACTCATTTAAAAATATTGATTTACCCAGGTGGAAGGAGTATATAACATTTTTGGTATTTTTACAATGGAAAATACGAGAAAACGCCTTTGAATAGATTTCAAGCTGAAGTTTGTATTTTTCAATCAAGGCATTTCCGTCTTTGACTCTATCAGTTTTATAGTCGATGATATACAATGTTTCGTCCTTTAGCAAAATTAAATCTGCAGCACCCTGTATAACGATCTCTTCGTTTTTCATTACATCCGGGACATCACCGTAAACTTCATATGCGGGCAGGCTTGCAATAAAATTCTTTTCACGGTATAAACTATCAGCATTTTTGATGATGTCTGTGTACAGATCCGACTCAAAAAACGGTTTGATTTTTGATAAATCAATGGCTTTTGCCTGCATTTGAGTTAAAACTCCGTTGTTTTGGAGTCTTGCAATTTCCGCCTGCAAATCATCTCCCGCCATTTCAATATTGCAACATTCCATAAATTTATGGCAGGCAGTTCCCTTTTGAGCGGCAGATATTTTATCCTGCTTTTTGAACATCGGTTTAGAATGGATTGGATTTGATGTAGCTTGATTATGTGCAAGTCCGGACGCTGTTTGCTTTGCGGACACAGTATTCAATTTCTCATAGGGATATTCGTATTCCAATATTTCCTTTATTTTTGAAACATCATTGCTATCAGGCGTTGCTCTTACAATTTCTGTATCAGATGCAACATCGCTGATTTTAACCAGAGATTCGATAATTTTAACATTTTTTGAATCAGAAACAAGGTTTATGAAATCTGCAAAGGATTTACTGTGGCGCACTGTATACGGATGTTGAGGTAGTTGTTCGGCTTTCGATTTCGACTGAACTATCATATGCAGTTTTTCAACCGCTCTTGTCATTGCTACATACAATATGCACAGTTCCTCTGAAATTTGCGATTTTGCCTTTTTTAACTTGATTGCTTGTTGCGGCAGACTTTTATATCTTATTCTTTTCACAGGATCGCACACCGCCATACCAAAACCCATTTCAGAATCAAGCAACAGTCCGCTTGTTTGATCGCTTTTGTTCATTTTAAGCGACAAACCCGCAAGTATGCACACAGGATACTGCAGTCCTTTAGATGAGTGCATCGTCACAATCTGTACAGCGTTTGGAACATTGTCGGTCAATTCTACATTAAATGCGCGGTCAGACTGCGCAGCACGCTTGATATAACGCAGAAAGCCAATCAAATCCGCATCAGGCCCGCTATCATAATTATCCGCAATTTGAATAAAGGCTAAAATGTTGCTCCTCGACTTTTCACCGTTTTTAAAGCTCAATGCAAGACTGAAAAGTGAGCAATCAGCACATATTTTGCGCAACAAATCACCAATTGGCATTGATTTCGACCATTTGCGGTAACGATTGATTTTTTCACAAAAAGTCTTATGCTTTGAATTTACTTCGTGCTCATCGTCCTCTTTATTTACAACGCTTGCGCTGAGCACCGAATAAACAGATTTATATTTGTTTTCAACTCTCATCTGAGCAACTTCATCAGCGGTAAAATTGAAAATAGGACTCATCATCACTGCAACCAGATTGACATCACGGTAAGGATTGTTTATTGTTTCGAGAATGGACAGCAAAAGCAACACTTCACGACTATCAAGCAGATTTCCGCCGGTTTTGCATTTGTTGGGAATGCCTGCGTTATCGAGTGCCTTTTTAATTTCAGGGACATATTTACTGTTGCGAAGAAGCACGGCAATATCCCCGTATTCCGCCTTACGAACACCGTTTTCTGTTTTTATAAACGGTTGTTCCCGGACAGTTTCATTTACAATATCAACTACACGCTGTGCTTCAACCTGGGCGGGAGAGAGTATTAGATCAAGTTGTTTGGATTTAGCATCCTCGTTTTTTTCATCTTGAGGCGTTTCAGTAGGGGTTTCACGAAAAGCGAAGGAAACACAGTCACATACAACTCTGTTCTGCACAGACTGCTCAAAATTTCCCATTGGAATGAGTTTATCATCCTCACTGTATGCCATACCCGCTGTTTCGATAGTCATCAGTCTTTCAAAGGAGTCATTTACAAAATCACAGATTTGCGGCGCACTTCTGAAGTTACCCGTCATAATAACTTTTCCCTTGTCGCCGTCTTCTTGATATTCAGGGAGTTCATTGCGGTTTTTAAGAAAAATATCAGGTTTTGCATTGCGGAAACGGTAGATGCTCTGTTTGACATCGCCAACCATAAAAAGTTTCTTCCCGTTATCTGACAGAAGTTCAAAAATCGTATTTTGCAAATCATTTACATCTTGATATTCATCAACCATTACTTCGCAATAAAAATCGGATAAATTCTTTGCGGTTTCACTTGGTTTATGATTATCAGTCAACAGTCCAAGCGCCATATACTCTGCATCAACAAACTCTACACAGTTGCGTTCTTTTTTGAGTTTTTCATACTCAGATTTAAAATGACGGACCGCATTTGCAAGAGCGCGTACCGCACCTGTCAAATTTTTGCAATCATTGCTAATTTCGCTTGTGCTCATAAGCATTGATTTAGGAATATCTTTAACGAGTTTGCGAACCTTCGCAGCTTCATCCTTGATAAAATCAGCTTCATCCTTGTATGTTCCTCTGTATGCAGAGAACTTACCGAAATCAGCATTTAAGCAACAACGAAAGAGCGTATCCCAATCTTTATTCCTGCACGCATTAAATGCGGTTGATATAATTGCTTCGTAGACTAAAATACTTCCCCAGTACTTGTCATAAAGTTCGCTGTCTTGAATTTTATCAATCTCTAAAGTTTTCTTGCAATCCGAAATAAGTTTTTCAGCATATTGCAATTCAAACTCTGCATTTTCAAGTACAATTTGAGTCCAAGGTGATGTTTTTGCATCGAAATTTGCGTACATATCAACAAGATTATTGAGATAATCATCGGGGAACGGATGATTACAAGTTTCATTGTAAACGCTTTCGATTGCGTTTTTCAATGCGTAGTCAGCACGCTCTTCGCCAAGCACTTTACATAAAAGTTCAAAGTCGTCGTCACTGTTGCTGAAAAGATGATCAATGGTATTCGTCATTGCTTGATTTTTAAGTGACAACAAAACGCTGTTGTCTGCAATTTTAAAATCGGGAGCAATGCCGAGTTTGTAAAAATTCTCTCTAACAAGTGAAATACAAAAACTATCTATTGTACAAATTTTTGCGACACTCAAACGGTATTGCTGTCGCCGTAATAAATCAATGTTACCCATTTCCAGTGCTCGCTCACGGAGTTTTGCAGAAATTCGTGATTTCATTTCCGCTGCAGCGGCGTTTGTGAAAGTCACAATAAGCAGTTTATCCGCATCAACCGGATTGTCACCCTCGGTCATCAAACGCACCGCACGCTCTACAAGTACTGCGGTTTTACCGCTACCTGCCGCTGCTGATACTAACACTCTGCCTTTTGCGTTAAGGGCGTTATTTTGTTGCTCTGTGAAATTCATTCTTCTTCACCCTCCTTTTTAAACTCAGCCTCCAAATCTTTAAAAATTTTGCTGTTTTTAAATTTATAAATGATACTGCCTTCTTCGTCGGGTTGTCTACCGCAAATCGCACGGTAGTCACAGTAATCGCACACAGTATGCATACTTTTTTCGGGAGTTATCGGATTTGCCTCGAAATCGCTTTCATATAAACCGTTACCCATCTCAATTAGAAGTTTATCAATTTTTTCACCGAGCAATTTGAATTGCTCCTGTGTGAACAACACTTCGGGGTCATTCTTTTTATATTTTAACTTCACAGGAGAGTAATATCGGTCTTCTGTTTTGTCCATTGCATTGATAACCGTTTCGTTAGAGGTTGTGATACCGCAGTAACGCAATTTATCCATAAGTTGTGCGTTGATTTTGCCCTTCTCTTCATC
The DNA here is from genome assembly GCA_036309925.1 of Acutalibacteraceae bacterium. Classification (GTDB taxonomy): domain Bacteria; phylum Bacillota; class Clostridia; order Oscillospirales; family Acutalibacteraceae; genus RUG14109. Next base: position 4,011 of record JAXJSX010000001.1, read on the forward strand.
TTTGTTAACTGAAACGTAGTCATTTCGTGCAGGCATATAGTAGACACCTGCGGGAAGAATATCTGTTGATGTTTTACTTACTGCGCTAATGATTGCGTGCATATAAAGCAGCATTTGAATATTTTGACCTTTTACAACATCGCACAAATTAAGTTCCTTTCTGCCGGTTTTGTAGTCAATAATACGAAGATATGTATCGTTCTCAGTTTTATAATAATCAACACGATCGACAAGTCCGGTAACAACAACCTTTCTGCCGTTGTTAATATCAACTTCATATGCAGGAATAAGTGTCGGATTACCCTTTTTGTTACCGATTTTAAGTTCGGTTTTATACACCTTAAAATCAATATTGCAAAGTTCGCCCATTACTCGTTTAACAAGTTCAACCATTGTTTTGACAAGTTTAATCTGCGAAAATTTTTCAACGCTCGTAAATTCTCTGCCTTGATTTAATTTTTCGAGATGATTTTGCATCAGCTCTGAAACTTGATTGCTTAGTTGTTCATCTGTAAGTTCTAAACATTCTTTTGGGGTTGATGAGTATTTTTCAATCATCTTTTCCAAAATGTAATGGACGATCGTACCGCGTTCCATAACATCAACCGATGCAGTTTTCAGTGGCTTGATTTTGAAAACATATTGACAAAGATATTTAAATCTACACTGGTAATAAACATCTATTTTTGATGCTGACAAATCAATTTCATCACCAAAACATTTTTTTGACACTTGCTGTGAAAGTCTAACATCTTTATTTTGCTTAAAAAACACTTCGAGTGCATTATCACCCTTGCTTGAATAGTAACTGTCAACAGCGGCACTAACTCCTTTAGTTAAATTCACATCACAAGCAACAAGATCAATCGCATCACATTCATTCTCAATATCAAAGTTAAACTTAAATTCACAGTTAGAAAACAACTTTTCGATCATATCTATTATTTCAGACTTATCAATCTGCTTACCCGATTTGTCAGCCTTAGAATAACTTATATATAGTTTTTCAGACGGACTTGACAACAGGCTGTACACCAAAAAGTGTTCATCTGTTAGGTCGTCGATACCCCCTGACATAGCGCAACCAAGTTCGATTAGCATATCAAGTTCGGCAGTTGAGAAAATAGTGTTATTGTTTACGGTACGCGGGAACACATCGTAGTTTGCGCCTAAAACAAAAGTGACCTTCGGTGATTTCGGACGAATTCTATCCGCAGCACCTACGATAACTTCATCGAGTCTTTGTGGAATTTCTCCGATATCGCAGGCATTTGCGGCGATCAAAAATAAATCTTCAAATTCTTTGACTGACACTTCATTTTCGCCGACAGCCATATAAATCTGGTCTAAAACTTCGATAAAAGCATCGTAACTCTGCTGTTCATCACTTGCTAAATCTATATCGCCGTTTTGTTCCATTGAAAAGGTGAGTTTATTAAGATTTTCTATAACATTAATTTTTTCAAAAAAATCGTAAAGTGCAGAACATATATCCCCTGCTTTAACCGCACTTTTCAACTGATTTGAAAAATCATTGAGCGGGTTCCACACCGTTTGACGCAAATCGTTTATATACTCAAGGCGTTTTTCGAGATCTTCTTCTTTAGAATTAGCGCCGAGCGTATCACCCATCCATTTGTTTTCCCATCCGCGTGTGATCTGCCAAATATCAGTATAGTTTTCAAGACTGTTGACATTGTGTTCTGACAACCCGAAGATGCCGGTTTTAAGCATACCCATAATGTCATCTGTAGCACAAGTACGGGCAGACTTCAATGCATAACGAGCCAAACGGAAGACAGATTTTGTAACAGCAGGGCGACGACGGTCGGCAAAATAAGCCACATTTCTTTTATTAAAAGCGGCATCAATAGCCGGCAGATAATCTTCAATACTTCGTGCTACAACTGCAAAATCACGATATCTGTAATTTTCTTCTCTTGTCAGTCGATGTATTTCACGAGCAACAAAATCAGCCTCATCGTAAGGGTCTAAAGCGGAGTATATTTTTATGTTTTTATTTTCGCCTTCAAACGCAATTTCATCGTTTGAATATATACTGCTTTCAAGAAAGCGCAGTTCCTGAGAGTTTAGTCTGAAAGAATTATCAAGACTTATATCAGATGCGATTTCAAGCCTGTTTTCGCGTGCTGTTTTTTTGAGTCTGTCAATCAAAGACTTGATATTTGAAAACGGAGAAATTGCAGAATTTCCACGGCTTTTATCGAGGCAAAATCCGAAATAAACATCTTTTGCTTGCTCGATTATTCTCTCAACAACACGCATTTGTTGCTCAGTAAAACCCTTGAAAGAGTCAAAGAAAACTGTTTTGTTTTCAAAAAATCGGTTTGAATCGAGCGATCCTGCAACCCTCGACAGTTTATCAGACGGATCGTAATACTCGCCTTTTAGTTTTTCTTCGTACTGTGTGAAGATTGTAGAAATATCTCTGAGTTTTGCACCGAGTATAGAGTCGCTTTTTTGTGCGGCATCGGTAAGCATATCGGTGGTGATTTCAAAGTTTTTCATTTGCTCATAGACCGAAATCATCGTTTTTGCAAAATTTAAATCGCTTGACTGACGGGAAAATGTTTCTAATGTACCGCCACACGCTTTGAGCGATGCAGACATCAAAACCGTTCTGCCGATTTCGCTGATACATTGCTCCTTTTCAATTTTATACACAGAATAAAATCTGTCACAAAAACGTTTGAAACTTAAAACATCAACCGAATACTGATTTTCAACGCCGAGCACACTTAACATCTCTTTTTCAGTTTCAAAAGATGCTTGTTCGGGTACAAACAAAACTACATTTTGTTCGCCATTAGCAACAAGTGTCTTGACTTTTTCGTAGATGTATCTTGTTTTTCCGCTACCGGCGCGGCCGGTAATAAAATGAATCATTGTAACCTCCGTAAAAATGAATATTTCAAAAATTAGTGTGAAAAATATGATTGTCGCTTAAATTAAATTTATTAAATTAAAAGGAGAACCTTATGGACATTCAGAACAATAACCAAAATCGCAACCAGAACAATAACAACCAGAACAAAAACGAAAATCGCAATCAGAACAACAACAACCAGAATAGAAACGAAAACCGTAATCAGAATAGAAGCGAAAACAAAAATCAAAATCGCTAATGCGACAGCGGTCAATTTGACCGCTAATTACATACTACTTCTACCGTGCTTCCCTCTCTGCTCTTTTTGACTACAACCTGTTTTGAGATTTTCTCTTTAAGTTCGGCAACGTGAGAGATGATTCCTACAAGTCTGCCACTTGAAAGTCCGCCAAATGCCTGCATTGCAAGTGAAAGTGATGTTTCATCAAGTGAACCAAAGCCTTCGTCGATGAACATACAGTCGAGTTTGATACCACCCGAAGCAGACTGTATTTCGTCAGAAAGTCCGAGTGCGAGCGATAGTGATGCCATAAAACTTTCGCCTCCCGACAATGTTTTAACTTTTCTGACTGCACCTGTATAATGGTCAATAACATTTATATCAAGACCGGTTTGCTTTTGCTTATTATCAGTTGATTGCTCGCGTTGCATCTCAAATCTGCCCGAACTCATTTTCAAAAGTCTAACGTTCGCTCTACTCAAAATGCGGTCAAAATAAATTGCCTGAACATAAGCTTCAAGTGAAAGTTTCTGTTTCGCGCTAACTCCTCCGTTGGCAACTTGCGACAATTTATTAAGGATTGCAAATTCATCGTCCTTTTTAGCTCGCTTTACTACCAACTGACTGATTTTCTCAATCACTTTGCTGTTTATTGTAATGTTTTTCAATATATTTTCACGCGAAAGTCGTAAGGTCTTTAAGTCTGAGTTTATTTTCTCATTCTGCAACTTCAGTTCATCAAGATTTTCAGTCTGTTTGGTATCTTTAAGTCCTTCGAGTTTCCCTTTGTATGAAATTATCTGACTGTTTACTGCGGTCATTTTTTCGTTTGCAACAGTTACCGCATTGTTTAAAGCTAAAATCTCCGAATCAAGCTGTTGGATGGCTGATTTTGCCTTAAAAAGAGAATTATACTCAAGGCTTTCGACAAGTTTATTTAATTGTAAATTCTTTTCCTCCGCTTTCCCGACTTGTGTTGAAATGTCGGTTTTTAGTTTTTCAATTAAAATCCGGCTGTCAGTGAGCATTTTTTCAAATTCGGGTAAACGAGTTTTAGAAACAGCAATATCTTTAAGTACGGTTTCGGTTTCTCTAATCGTCTGTTTGATTTCATTTACCTTTAACAACGATTTTTCTCTGTCGCTGACAATTAAATTCGGCAGATTTGCAACTTCAAACTCCGAAAAAATCTGCTTTGCTTCGTCAATCAAACGGCTTGATAATGTATTCGCATCAATTTTTGCTTTGCCTGCTTTTTCGCTTGACTCCATTCTTGACTTGTCAGCCCTGTCAACAGCGTTTTTAAGATTATCAATCTCTGCTTTGCTTGGAGCGTTTTCACTGAGCGTTGCGGGAGTGGGATGTGACAGCGAGCCACAGACGGGGCACGGGGTATTATCAGTCAGATTGGATGCAAGTATGCCTGCTTGCTCATTTAGGTATGCACGATTTTTAGCTTCGTATTCATTTTTGATTAGTTCGTACTCGCGCATTGCCTTTTCAAATTCAGTCTTTGCACAAACAGCAAACTCTTTAAGTGCTTTGTATTTAATCAGCCATTCATTTAACTGATTTAACTTCGCTGTTTTGTTCTTAATTTTATCAAGTTCACTTAAAGCAGTAACATTTTTCGCCTTAATCTCGGCTTCAGCGTTGATTTTTTGCGTCAGCAAATCCTTTTCTTGAGTGTATACATCAATCTGTTTCTCAAGATTTGAAAGTTGAACTTTGTTTTTCTTAATCGAATCATTCAAGCCATTTACTTCGTTTGTAATCCGCTCAATTTCATTGTATTCCTCAAGTGAATTTTCAATTTTTAATTTTGCTTCACTCAACGCGACAACTTCAGAGGAATTTTCTTGAGCGACTGCAAATTCAGATTTTGCAACGGTTAATTTAGCTTCTGCATCTTTTATCAGTTTGCGAAGTTCGTCAGCCTTTCTCAAATTCTCTGCTATCAACTCTGCTGTGCCGATTTTCTTTTGCAAGTCACCCGCTTTAAGATTAGCTTGTTCGATTTCATTATCAATAACTTGGGCTTGCAAACAATCAGCTTTGTATATTTCTTCGATAATCTGCAAGGCGATATTAGGGTCGGTATGTAAATTGTTTTTATGAAATTCAAGTTCTTCGCGTTTTTGATTGTTTTCGTCACATACTGCAGAAGTGATGTTTTGATGAATCAAACTTGATATATTTTCATATTCTTTCCTTGCTTC
>JAXJSX010000002.1:0-2514 GCA_036309925.1 Acutalibacteraceae bacterium
AGTCCTGACTGTGCAGTCGGTTGTGAATGTGACAGATTTGTAGAGTTCTGGAATTTGGTGTTCACCCAGTTTGAAAACGACGGTAATAATAATTATACCCCGCTTCAACACCCGAACATCGACACAGGTATGGGACTTGAACGACTTGCTTGCATTATGCAGGACGTAAACAACCTGTTTGAAGTGGATACCGTTCAGAATATTATGAAACATATCAGTAAAATCGCAAATGTTCATTACGGCGACAGCGAGAAAACCGATGTTTCATTGCGTGTTATCACCGACCATATCCGTTCTACTACATTTATGGTGGGCGATGGCGTTATGCCGTCAAACGAAGGCAGAGGATATGTCCTCAGACGACTTCTGCGCCGTGCGGCAAGACACGGAAGACTGCTTGGAATTAACCGTCCGTTCTTGTCAGAAGTATGCGATACTGTAATTGATGAAAATGCAAACGCATACCCCGAACTTCAAGAAAAACGTGACTTTATTAAAAAACTTATTAAGTCGGAAGAAGAGAGTTTTGAAAAAACTATCGACCAGGGATTAGGTCTGCTTTCAACTTTAATTGAGAGCGTTAAGGATAAAACTTTGTCGGGTGCGCAAGCGTTTAAACTCTATGACACCTACGGTTTCCCGCTCGACCTTACAAGAGATATTTTAGAGGAAAAAGGTATCTCGGTTGACGAAGACGAATTTGATGTATTGATGAAAGAACAGCGTGACCGTGCAAGAGGTGCGCGTAAAAATGCAGGTGCGCAAGCGTGGGAAGGCGATGCTGATCCGTTCGCAGATGTAGACGCTACAAAGTTTGTCGGATATACAGAATTTGAAAACGATGCTGAAATCACAGCAATCGTTATCGGCGCAGAGAAATGTTCAAGTGCTGTTGAAGGCGCACAAGTTATGCTCGCACTCGACACTACTGCATTTTATGCAGAAAGCGGCGGTCAGGTGGGGGACAGCGGTGTTATTGAAAGCGATAACGCAACTGTTAAAATCAACCGCACATTTAAGAACGCAGATAATGTGTTCATCCACGAAGGCGAAGTTGTGTCGGGCACAATTTCTGTCGGGGATAAAGTTAAAGCAATCGTAGATGCACAGGACCGTAAGTCAATTATGCGTAACCACACCGCAGCACACTTACTGCAACACGCACTGCGCCAGGTACTCGGCACTCACGTTGAACAGGCAGGTCAGTTAGTCACCGCAAAATCTGTCAGATTTGACTTCACACATTTCTCCGCAATGACTGCAGACGAATTAAGCCAGGTCGAAACACTTGTAAATGAATATATTTTGGCGGCAGATGCAGTCACAATGACCGAAATGCCAATCGAAGAAGCAAAGAAACTCGGCGCAATGGCACTTTTCGGCGAGAAATACGGCGATACTGTGCGTGTTGTAAAAGCAGGCAATTCAATCGAACTTTGCGGCGGTACTCATATCGACAATACATCAAAACTCGGACTTTTCCATATTATTTCGGAAGGCTCGGTTGCATCGGGTGTGCGTAGAATTGAAGCAGTCACAGGACAGGGTGTCCTCGAATTTATCAATATCCAAAAGGGCGTAATTGATAAGGTAATGAGATCTTTGAAACTCGGTTCGGCAACCGAAATTCAGTCGAAAATCGAGCAGAATATCAGTGACCTCAAGGCAAAAGAAGCCGAACTTCGTGCAATTAACGAAAAACTCGCCGCACAGCGTGTCGGTGCACTTATTTCTGCCGCAAAAGAAGTCTGCGGTGTTAAGGTTATCGCAGTCGCAGTCGCTGATGTCGCACCCGACGCACTTCGTACAATGACTGACAATATCAAGGCAAACGCACCTGATGCAGTTGCAGTTTTGGCGGCTATGAATAAAGAAAAAGGTACTGTAACATTTGCATCTGCAGTTGGTAAAAACGCACTTGCAAAGGGCGCACACGCAGGCAACTTGGTTCGTGAAGTGGCTAAAGTCACAGGCGGTAACGGCGGCGGTAAACCCGATGCGGCAATGGCAGGCGGTAAGGATATTTCAAAGGTAGACGAGGCGCTTATGAAAGTTTCCGAAATCGTTGAATCACAGGTTAATAAAGGTTAAGGTGAAATAAATGGACTGTCTTTTTTGCAAAATCGTAAACGGCGAAGTTCCGTCAACTAAAGTTTATGAAGATGAGTGGGTTTATGCGTTTAAAGATATAAACCCGCAAGCTGTGTTCCACGCAGTTATCATCCCGAAAGAGCATATTTTGGAAAATGTTAAGGACATCACCGCTGAAAACAGCGCGGTTATCGCTAAAGTTTTTGAGGCGGCGGCAAAAATCGCTGACCAAAACGGACTCGAAAACGGTTACAGAATTATTACAAATTGCGGTAAAGATGCGGCGCAGAGTATTTATCATATCCATTTTCATTTGCTCGGAGGCGAGTTTCTGGGCGAAAATTTAATTGCGAAATAGGTGCAAAAAAGGCGATGGTTTCATGGACGACAAGAAGAAGAAAGTCATAGGCGTCAGTATTATAG
>JAXJSX010000003.1:0-9193 GCA_036309925.1 Acutalibacteraceae bacterium
ATGATATATGTAACAGGCGATATGCACGGCGATATTGATCGGCTTTACGACCCGAATTTCAAACAACTTAAAGAGGGTGACACCCTTATCATTGCAGGCGATTTCGGATATTTATGGGACGGCGGTAAGAAAGAACGCACGATTTTGAAATATCTCGGTACCAGAAAATACACCGTTTGCTTTTTAGACGGGGCACATGATGATATGAAAAAACTCGGCAAATACCGTAAAACCGTCTACAAAGGCGGTATTGTCCACCGAATTTATAAAAGGCTGTATCATATGTGCCGCGGGCAGATTTTCACAATCGACGGACTGCGCATTTTCACTTTCGGCGGTGGCGAGATCATCGACTTTGAAACCCCGGATTCCGATGAAAAACTGCCAAACGGCGACGAAATGCGAGAGGGCGACGAAAATTTGGCAGAGTATCTTGACACAGTCGATTATATCATCACCCACGAGCCACCTGCCAAAATCAAAAACGCACTGCGGTTGCGTGTTCAAAAACCGAGCAACATCAACGCTTTGAACGCTTATTTTGACGATTTAAATTCAAGATGTAAATTCCGCCAATGGTTTTTCGGTTCAATGCACATTGATAAAGAAATCACCCCACGCCATACCTGCGTGTTTACATCATTTTTGGCACTTTCGGGAAGTGAGCAATACAGCAACCCGATAAACATTGACGATAACGACGATGATTTTGATTACGAAGAGGTAGATTATAATGAAAACTAAAGCAGACCGTTTTTTAGAAAATTTAAAAAATAAGAAAATCGCAGTTGTAGGTATCGGCGTGTCAAACGCACCTGTGTGTAAAATGCTCAAAGACCTTGGTGCAAATGTACTTGCGTGCGACAAAAAAAGCGTTTCTGAACTTGGCGAATTCGGCAAAATATTGGTTGAGAATGACATTCCGCTTAAATCAGGCGACGACTATATGGATAACCTTGATGTTGATGTAATCATTCGTGCCCCCGGACTTTACTACCACAATGAAAAGCTCGAAAACTACCGTAAGTCAGGCGTTGCTGTGACAAGTGAAATGGAACTTTTCTTTGAACTGTGCCCTTGTAAGATTTATGCTATCACCGGCACTGACGGTAAAACCACAACTACAACTATCGTTACAGAAATGCTCAAAAAGAGCGGCAAAAAGGTGTATAAAGGCGGTAATATCGGTACTGCACTGCTACCACTCGTTTTTGAAATGACAGCAGACGATGTCGCTGTTGTCGAACTTTCATCTTTCCAACTCATTTCAATGCGTCAAAGCCCGGATGTTGCGGCAATCACAAATATTTACCCCGACCATTTGAATGTTCACAGCGATATGAACGAGTATATCGGCGCAAAACTTAATTTACTCCACCACCAAAACGCATTTTCAAAAGCGGTACTTAATTTAGATAATGACGAAACAAACAAAATGGGCGATTTAGTGCGCGGAGAACTTCTCAAATTCAGCACAAAATCAGTCCCCAAAAAAGGTTCATTCCTCGATAATGACGGTTGGCTGTGCTTTACAGACGGCGTGAATATCGAAAAAATCGTACATAAAGACGAAATCAAAATCCCCGGTATGCACAATGTTGAAAATTATCTCACAGCAATTTCTATTGTGCACGGTGATGTTGATAACAGTCATATTGCCGATGTTGCAAGAGAATTTGGGGGCGTAGAGCATCGCATTGAATTTGTAAGAGAACTCGACAATGTCCGCTACTACAACGACTCAATCGCAACTTCGCCTGCAAGCGTTACAGCAGGTCTGCGTTCATTCGGCAGAAAGATTATAATTATCGCAGGCGGCTCGGATAAACAACTCGACTATTCCACCTTGTCGGGTGCTATTAACGAATATGTAAAAGTTCTTGTTTTGATGGGCGATACCGCTGATAAAATTGAATCGGCTGTAAAATCTGACAAAGCGTATGATGAAAAGAATATTAAAATCCTCCGTGCTAACACTATGGAACAAGCAGTGGAAATCGCACGCATGAATGCGTCCTGCGGGGATGTTATTTCGCTATCCCCCGCAAGTGCGAGTTTCGATAAATACCGCAACTTTGAAGAACGCGGAAAACACTTTAAATCAATCGTTTTAGGACTGTAAATTATGAACATTCAACAACTTTTATTTGATTTAACGAGCGCCGATTTTATCGGTAGCGTCAGAGATTGCGCAAATGTAATCGATCGGTACATTTCACCCTTTGTTGATGAAATCACCCACCGTCCTGATGGCACGGTTATCGCTAAACTCAACGGCAACCACAAAAATATAATGCTTGAAGCACATATCGACCAAGTCGGCTTTATTGTGACCGATGTTTTTGATGACGGCTTTATCCGTATAAACAAAATCGGCTCCCCCGATATCAGAGTGTTGCCCGCAAGCGAACTTAAAATCTATGGCAGCGAGATTGTATACGGTATAGTGTGTTCAACTCCCCCACACTTGCAAAAGGGCGGTGCTGATAAATACCCGGACATTTCAGAAATGTTCGTTGACACAGGACTTATGAATATTAAAGATATCGTCAAAGTCGGCGACTATGCGGTTTATTCCACAACCCCGCAAATGTTAGATGAAAATATCATAACATCAAAGTCGCTCGACAACCGTACTGCGTGTGCCGCACTTATTATGGCAGCGGAATACTTGAGTTGTAATCGCCCGGAGTGTAGTATTACATTTATGTTTAGTTGTGCTGAAGAACTCGGCGGTGCGGGTGCGATTACAGGTGCATTTTCGCAGGAAATCGACTGTGCAATCGTCAGCGATGTATCGTTTGCAAAAACTCCTGACACCCCGTCACATATGTGCGGTGTTGTATCAAATGGTGCGATGATCGGAATTTCCCCTGTTTTCCCACGCAAGATTTCAAATAAACTCAAAAACATCTGCGAAGACAAAAAAATCCCTTATCAGTTAGAGGTTATGGGCGGACTTTCATCTACAGACGCTGATAAGATCGCAATTTCAAAGCAGGGTGTGCCGTGCGGACTTATTTCAATTCCGCTGAAAAATATGCACACACCCGTTGAACTTTGCGATATTCGTGATATCAGCGCGGTTTCGGATTTGATGACCGCTTTTGTCGAAAAATGGGACGGTGAACACAATGCTTGACAGACTTAAAAAATATGTAAATATCCCGTCTGTGTCGGGTGATGAAGATGCAATTCGCTGTGCAATTATTGAAGACATTAAGGATTACTGTGAATATAAAATTGACCGCTCAGGCAACATCATCGCCTTTAAAAAAGGGCAGAAGACCGCCAAAATCAAACTCCAGATTGATGCGCATATGGACGAAGTCGGGCTTATTATCACCTATATTACCGATGACGGTTATCTGAAATTCTCAACTGTTGGCGGGATTGATCCGCGTGTTATATTCGGCAGACGAGTGAAGATCGGCGATGTAACAGGCGTTATCGGCGGCAAGGCTGTGCATATGTTAGATGCACAAGCACGCAAAAATGTCATCAAAACCGACAACTTGTATATAGACATCGGTGCGAAAACCAAAGCAGCGGCAGAAACTAAAGTTTTGCTCGGCGACACTGCGGTTTTCGACTATACCTACCGTGAGCAAGGCGATACTGTTTTTGCCCGTGCGATTGACGATAAAGCAGGTTGTGCGATTTTAGTAGAGATGATAAGAAATCCCCAACCGTATGATATGTATTTTACTTTCACAGTAGGCGAGGAAGTCGGCTGTAGAGGCGCTGTCACCGCATCATACACCGTAGATGCTCAAAGTGCGATCGTGGTTGAGTCTACCACCGCCGCTGACATTCACGGTGTTGCAGACGAAAATCGTGTGTGTAAATTGTCGAAAGGTGCGGTCGCTTCATTTATGGATAACGGCACTGTTTACGATAAACAGTATTACAGCAAAGCAATCGAGGTATGCGACAACATCCAGCCGAAAATGGCGGTTGCAGGCGGAAATAACGCAAGTGCAATTCATAAATCACGCGACGGTGTACGCACTTTGGCACTTTCCGTTCCGTGCAGATACATTCACTCGCAGTGCTGTGTTGCAAATAAAAATGACATCTTGAGTGTATACGAAAACACCGTAAAAATGGCTGAAATCATCGCATCGGGTGAACTGAATTGATACAAAAATGCGACCGAATTGCAACATTTACAAATGCGGAAAGTGTTATAATTTCATCTAAAATGAAATGTGGCTTTCCGACCTACATATATAATAATTCAGCCTACCTTTGCATTGATGCTGACCGCCTTATTATCAGCGGTGAAATCAGCGATGTATCCGAAATCATCGAATTTGCAAAAATGTATGGTTGCAACTGTGTGTTGTGTGATACGGGGAATTCAAAATTTTTCGCAGGCGATATAATACAGTACGGGCAGACAATGTGTAAATTGTGTGATACAAAAAAGCCTTTGAAATCAACGGCTTTTCCTAATTACAGTCAAATCTACAAAACTTTAGAACCCGATTTTTCATTGCCTTGTTACGAAGAGTTTTTACTTAATTTACACCGAATGTTGCAATCAAATTCGGGTGCGGTGATTGAATATAACGATTGTATTGCGATTTTGCAAACAGCGGGGAAATGTGCGTATATCAGCGTTATCCATACAAAACCCGAATATCGCAGACAGGGAAAAGGATTTAAAATGATAGATTTAATTTCACAGTCTTTCGATAAAATCTATCTTTATAAAGAAGAAAACGAGAACGATGAATTTTATAAAAAAGCAGGATTTACACAAATCTCGGAATTTGAAATAAGGAAGTTATAAAATGAACAGTTTTTTTGATATTGACAAACGAATTTTGGATTTAGGCAAAAAGGCGCTCAAAATCGCCGAAAAGTCGTTTGAAAACATTGATGAAATCACCGAACATAACCAAAATAAAGTACTCAAAGCCTTCATCGACAACCGTGTGAGTGAGGCAAGTTTCGGCGGTTCAACAGGCTACGGTAACGGTGACCGCGGCAGAGATACTCTCGAGCAAGTTTTTGCGCAAATCGTCGGTGCTGAAGATGCCATTTTCCGTCACAATTTCGTGTCGGGTACACATACAATCTCCACCGCACTTTTCGGCGTACTGCGCCCGCACGACACTCTTTTGTGCGTTACAGGTACTCCTTACGACACTTTGCAGTCTACCTTGGGATTTAACGATGCCTCCGGCTCATTTAAGGAATTTCTGATAAATTACGAGCAGATAGATTTGACTGAAAACGGCGAAATCGACATCGAAAAATCGGTTGAGCGTGTTGAAAAAGGCGGTGTGAAAGTTGTCTACATTCAGCGTTCGCGCGGATATACACTTCGTCCGTCGCTGTTTGTAAGCCAAATCGGTCAACTGATTGAAGCGGTGAAATCTAAAGATCCAAATGTCATAGTGATGGTTGACAACTGCTACGGCGAGTTTGTCGAAATCATCGAACCCACAAACGTCGGCGCCGATTTAATTATGGGTTCTCTTATAAAAAATGCGGGTGGCGGTATTGCCCCAACAGGCGGATATATCGCAGGCAGAGCCGATTTAGTTGAGATGTGCGCTTGCAGACTCACAGCACCCGGAATCGGTAAGGAAGTCGGTGCAACACTCGGCCATCTTCGTGAACTTTATATGGGACTTTTCAGCGCACCTCATGTTACAGGTGAGGCGCTCAAATCCGCAGTGTTCGCATCCGCCCTTTTCGATTTACTTGGATTTACAGTCACCCCGAAACCGTATGAACCGCGTGCAGACATCATTCAAACCGTCGTACTCGGTACACCCGAGGGACTTATATCATTCTGCAAAGGTATGCAGTCAGGCGCACCAGTCGATGCCTATGTCACCCCTGAGCCGTGGGATATGCCCGGTTATGATGATAAAGTCATAATGGCGGCGGGCGCATTCACAAACGGCGCATCAATCGAACTTTCTGCAGACGGCCCTATCAGAGAGCCGTTTGCTGCGTGGATGCAAGGCGGACTTAATTTCCACAGCGCAAAAACGGGAATTTTACTCGCAGCACAGCAGATGTTAGAGCGAGGGGTAATTACCTTTGAGTAATTTTTATCAGCGCGTTTATGATGCAGTATCGAAAATTCCAAAGGGCAAAGTCGCGACATACGGTCAAATCGCCGCACTCGCAGGCTCACCGCGGGCATCACGCATTGTCGGCACAGCACTCCACCACAACAAACACCCGAAAATCATTCCTTGCCACCGTGTTGTCAACCGTTTCGGCACACTTGCAGAGGATTTTGTTTTCGGCGGTAAAGACATTCAAAAACAGTGGCTGTGTGATGAGGGCGTTGAAGTGTCCGAAGACTACAAAATCGACCTTTCAAAATATATCTGGGACGGCAGATAGGAGGAAAAATGAGAAAAATTATTTCAATCGTCATTTTAATAACACTCCTTTTTTGTACATTCAGCGTAAATGCAAACGCGGACAGCAAATTGCTCGCATCAGGAAATGCCGATTGGCAAATTGCCGACTACTGCGTAAACAATCTCACTCACAGCACAATGATAGAGTCTGTGCTTTTTAAAGATTACGCTACAGTCTCCCAACAACACATTATGACCAACAACCCCGATAAAAAACTGTGTTCAGTCATTTTGAAAATGCCATCAGGGGATTTTGTCGATGCGTTTTCAGGCGGGGACAGTCTGGAGTTTTTGTGCTTTATTGCACAGGAATCGGTGTCAGATGAAATTGTCTTAAACATAGGTGATTTCACCGCAAAACAAAAGGCGGAAAAAGGTAAAATCAATCATATTACCGTCCCACTTAAAAGTTTCACTCACGGCAATGTAAATCTGCAGACGGTGAAAGCTGATTTTGACGGCAATTTCATATCTGTTGGAATGACTGCGGACAGCGGCAGACTTGACCTTGTTTTCAGCGATATTTATATATCAGACGGCAACCATTTCAGCGGCACCCCCGATTATGTCGATATAAATTCGCAACATCCCGACGGACAACTTGTGAACTTCGGTAAGCGCACCGACTTTGAATATTTTCAGTCGGGCAATACCGTGCCGTTCACAGAAAACGGAGAACTTTTCTCACCTTTGAGTTCCTTTTTGTGTGAAGCACAGGGGCAGAAAGATTGGACATCTGATATCACCTTGGTGAAATACCTTTCAAAAGGTGCACTCGAAGATTATACCGGCATCACTTTTTACATCAACGCCGATTTGAGTGACGATATGACCAAAATACTTACACTCCGTTTTCGCTCGAATGTCGAAGGGACACTTTACACTTTCACCCGTGATATTTCCTTCACTTTGGGTGAAACCCGTGTTATTTCAATAAATTTCACCGATTTTCTTCCTAATGTCAAGGATAAAACTCTCACCGATGATATTTTGACAAATGTGTACTCCTTTGAAATGGAGTTTGCAAAATACACAGGGCAAAGTGAAAACGATTTTTCATTTAAATACGAAATCAGCGACATTTATTTAAAAGATGAAAACAAGATCTACCTACCTACCGTAAATTCAGCAAAAGTTGAGTATTCCGTTACGGAAATGCCAACCGCGACTGCCGAAAATGCGCAGATTATGCAAGCCGCACAGCACTATTCAACTTTGCCCGGGCTCAACCCCGATAATTACACTTATACTGACTATCAAAACTTAAAAAGTTTTCTCGATAGTTACTATAATTTGTCAGATGAACAACGCACAAAACTTGATGAAAACTATGGGATAACCGAGCAAATATACACCGATTTATTGAATATGTACGAAACAATGGATGTCCCGAAAGACGATACCACCGAAATCTATTATACCCAGCGTGTACCCGAACAACAGACACAATCCGCGACCGAAAACAATGTTACCGAAAAAACAATAATCTACCTTATAATAGCAGTTTCTTCGAGCGCGCTGTTATGTAATATGTTAATCCAAAAGTATGGCGTAAAAGGTGAATAAAATGTTATTATATACAAAAATTTCGACACATTTTTTACAGTTTGCACAAATATAATTTTTATAAGAAAATTGGTTGAAATTCACTTTAAAAGATGTTAAAATGATATATGTAAAATTATTTTTAGGAGGAATATCTTATGAAAACAATTAAGCGTATTTCTGCAACATTGCTCGCGTTAATGCTCACACTTTCGGTAATGAGCATCGGTGCGATCACAGCATCTGCAGACAGCGACTTGTTTTTCAAATTCTCAAACGACAAAGAAGTTTCCCAAAACGGCTTAAAAACCATCACCTATACCGATAGCGGAATGAAGTTTGTAAGCCCTGCTGACAGCTACGAAGTATGCTACGGCAGACTCACAGAAGAAGAGAAGTCATACATCGAAGCTACTTACGATTTAAGCGGCGAAGATACACAGGCGGCTCTCACTACCGCACAGTCAGACAAAAACCTTTATAGAGTAACTTGCGACATCAAACTCAACAAAGTTGAAGGTGTAACAGGTGCAGGTAAGGCTTATACTTACAAAGATTGGAACCGTAAAAGAAATGAAGACACCCTTGAGTATACCGATGCAGACACCGTTAAAGATATGGGCTTCGGCGTTGAGGCAATCCTTATTTTCAAAGGTAAAGATGCTGAAGGTAACGAAGTTTCCTATAAAACTCAGTCAACAGTTTCTCCGGTTGAATTTCCGAGCAAAACATTATCAACAAATCTCCCCGCAGATTTTGCAACAATCGACACTGTAACCGTTCGTTTCGGTCAGGGTTCAGACCTTGTAGTAGGTGTTAGAAATCTTGATTGCGAAATCGGCAACCTTAAAGTCACAAAACTCAGCACTCCTACTTATGAAATGGTAGAGCCTAATGAGGACTGTGTTGTTGACTATTCAAACGCTTATGTTTACCAGCTCGGTTCAGCTCGTATGGCATATTCAGGTATGATTACCGCAAATGCTGACGAAAGCTGCACAGAACTTTATCCGAACTCGGCATATACTTTCAAAGGTACAGGCTATGTAGGCCCTGACTGCTTCAGTCACGGTTGGGAAGATATGGGCGTCGCTGCTGTCTTGAAGGACGGCGCACTCAGCGAGTATGACGGTGTTCAGTGCTACTTCATTTCAAGAGAAACTGACAACTGGACTGTTGCTATCGGTACTGTTCTTATCAAACTTATGGTACCCAATCGCGATGCAAAGGGCAACTATCTTGATGCAAACGGC
>JAXJSX010000004.1:0-6898 GCA_036309925.1 Acutalibacteraceae bacterium
AAAATCACTTCCGTTAAGGCTTTAGGCAAGTCATTATTATTTTGAGAAAGGAATGTAGATGTAGGTGGAGTACAGAAAATATTGAGAACTCAAGGTTTCTTGATATGAAAATAAAAAGGCTGGGCAAATTTGCTCAGCCTTTTAAATTTTCGATTATCTTTTCGGCGGTTTTGATGCCGTCTGTGGCGGCAGATGTGATACCGCCCGCATATCCCGCACCTTCACCGCAAGGGTAGAGCCCTGCAATATTGCTTTGACCGCAATCGTTTCGCAAAATACGAACAGGGGAGGACGAACGGGTTTCAGGTGCTGTAAGCACTGCGTTTTCGTCCGCAAAACCTTTAATTTTTTTATTCATTGAATTTATACCGATAGTAATACTTTCGCTCACGAAATCGGGTAAGACGGATTTTAAATCGCACTCATTCACCTTGCAAGTCGGAATAATTTTTTCGATTTTTGTGTTGCCTCCCGAAAACGCACCGAGAGTCTGCGCAGGGGGATTATATCCGCCCGACTTCAAATACGCCGCACGCTCAATTTTGCGCTGAAATTCAATACCTGCAAGCGCGTGATCGCTCTCAAAATCAGCAGTGTTGACACCGACTAAAACCGCACTGTTAGCGTTGTTTCCCGCTCTGTCGAAGTTGCTCATTCCGTTGACTGCAATCATTTCCCGCTCACTCGATGCGTTTACAACAAAACCGCCCGGGCACATACAGAAAGTGTAAACTCCCCTGCCGTTTTGAAGGTGCACAGCAAGTTTATAATCGGCGGTGGGAAGTGCGGGGTGTGATGCGAAATCGCCGTATTGCGAGCGATTTATAAAATCCTGGCTGTGTTCAATCCTGACACCGACCGCAAAAGGTTTTTGTATCATTTCCACACCGAAATTATACAGATTGTAGAATGTATCACGCGCAGAATGACCGAGTGCGAGCACTAAAATCCCACACGGGATGTCGTGATTCACACCACATTCATTGACTTTCACAGCGGTAACATTGCCGCCTTTTGCAATAACGCTTTCCATTTTACAATTAAAATGAAACTCACCGCCGAGCGCTTCGATGTTTTTACGCAGATTAACAATCACTTGTCTGAGTTTATCTGTGCTGATATGCGGTTTTTGCCGCCATAAAATCTCTTCAGGTGCGCCACATTCCACAAAAGTTTCAAGCACAAGCGGAATACGGCTGTCATTCACGCCTGTGTTGAGTTTTCCGTCGGAAAATGTGCCTGCTCCGCCCTCACCAAACTGAACATTCGACTCACAATTGAGTACTCCGTTTTCCCAAAACCGTTCAACGCATTTCACTCTGTCTTCGATTTTATCACCGCGTTCAATAATAATCGGCATAAGTCCCGCCTTTGCGAGTGTAAATGCACAGAAAAGTCCCGCAGGGCCTGCGCCCACGATAACAGGGCGGTGATTCGGCTGTTTTATCGCCTTTTTAAAAGCATACACAGTCGGCTTGTACTCGCTGACATTCTTGAATTTATGCAAAATTCTGCTTTTATTCGCATCTACATTGACTGCAACACAAGCGTTAAAAATTACATTTGATTTATCTCTTGCATCAACGGACAATTTCAAAAGTTTATATGATTTGACTTTTGATACATCAATTTTCAACGACTTTGCAATCGCGGTTTTCACAGTTTCGTTATTATATGAAAGCGGTAATTTTATTTGCACTTTCAACATTCAGCCGCCGCCTTTCCTGCAACATACCCCGATGAAAATGCCCATTGCAGATTGTACCCACCGCAGTCGCCTGTGATATCAAGCACTTCACCGCACGCATATAAGTTTTTGCACAAATTCGACTGCATAGTATCGGGATCAAATTCGCTTATTTCAGCCCCACCGAGTGTGACTTGGGCATTGGTAAACCCTTTTGTGCCAAGGATTGAAAGTTTGAAATTTTTTATTGCGTTTGCGAGTGTTTTTAAATCTCTCATAGTCAGTGTTGACACTTTGGTATTCAAGTTTATACCGCAGTATTTCACGATCACCTGCCCGATTTTTTTACTCAAAATCATAGATAACAAATTCTCGCAAGTCTGAGTGTTTTTAACGCAGTTTTTGATGATACCGAGAATTTCATTAAATGAAAATTCGGGCATAAAGTCGAGTGAAAACTGCAAGTCATTGTGATTGCGGATGTATGACGAAAGTTGGAACACAGGAGGTCCGGACAGACCGTAATCTGCAAATAAAATCTGCCCGTATTCTTCTCGCAGTTTTTTGTTTTCGTATAAAATGGTGACATTTGCATTACACTTTATACCCTTTAACTGACGGGTGAATTTATTATCGGTTTTGACTTGCGTAATCGCAGGGTAAAGCGGAGTAATTTTGTGACCTAACGACTTTAACAGTCGGTAGCCGATACCGTCAGTGCCCATATGCGCACTGCTCTGCCCTCCGCAAGCGATTATTACTTTATCATACCTTTCGCCGTTTACAACAAAGCAATCTTTCTGCTTTGAAATACTTTCAATAAGTGTGTCTACCTTCGTTTTCACGCCGACTTTATCACACTCAAAACGCAGTGCATCAAGCACGGTTGAGGCAGTTTCAGAGTAGGGATAGTATTTGTCGTCTTCACGGCGGAAAATGACACCGAGTTCACCGAAAAAATCCATTAACGATTGATTGTCAAATTCATATAACGCAGGCTTCGCAAAGTCGGTATGACTGCCGTGATAATGCACAAGACTGCCGTTTTCATCAGTTTGCAATACATTGACATTTGTGATATTACATCTGCCGTTGCCTGTGGACAACAGTTTTTTCCCGACTCTGCCGAGCCGTTCAAAAACCGTAACATCCGCTCCTGCCCTTGTTGCAACGATTGCAGACATCATACCCGATGCGCCACCGCCGATTACTGCAATTTTCATCTACTTCACCTGTTGTTTACGCGCGATTGTAGGCAGTACGATTGAAAAGGCAAGCAGTAACGCGAAAATCGCACACATTACAATGCTTGAAATGGTGAACATCCCGACTGTGAAGATTGAGATTGCAAGCATTGCGATAATCGAGCCGATAGCTAAAATGTTTACGATAAGTGCGGTGACAAACTGTTTTGTGTCACTGACATCGAGCATTGTGAGTGCAAGAATTAAGATTGAGAAAATAGCAGTCAGCGGTACGAACAAAAGTAAATATCTAAACTTTTGATTGTCAAGGTAGCAGTTTATGCACACCGCAAAAAGCATTACAGCATAGGCAATCAGCATACCGAAAAAGTGTATGAATTTGAATTTAACACCTTTAAAGATTTGTGCCATTTGGAAGATAATAGACGGCAAAAACGATGCCAAAAACAAGAGTGCCATAAAAATATATGCGTACTGCTGGCTGTAATCTATCAAGTGTTTCTCGGTTAAGTTGTTGTATATGGGTGCGCACAAAGTTAAATATACGCACGAAAGTACATTTAAAATGAGGTTGTGTATGCGTTGCGCAATCGGTTTTTTAGACAAAAACAAATAGATTACGCCAACAAGTACGATTAGTGTTGAAAAAATCGAAGTTAAAATAATCAAAATTATCATCCTTTCATTTTTTAAATTATATCAAATAATTACACCTTTTGCAAGTTAAATTATTGACGATAGTCGGGCTTATGTGGTATACTCTAAAAAAGGAGTGATTTTGATGAAAATTGTGATTACAGACGCAGGTACTGTGTTTGACAAGTTTGTATCTTTTGATGTATTTAAAAAGTTCGGAGAGGTAACATCCCATCACCTATTGTCTTACGATGAACTCAGTGAGAATATTAAAGATGCGGATATTGTGCTTTGCAATAAAAGTATAATGGATGAAAATGTACTGAAAAACGCTCGCAATCTGAAATATATCGGTCTGTTTGCAACAGGGTATAATAATATCGACATTGACTACTGCAAGGCGCACGGCATCACTGTTTGCAACGCAGGTTCGTATTCAACCGGGGCAGTAGCACAGCACACATTTGCACTGATATTGGCACATTACAGTAAAGTCCCGCAATATTCGCAGTTTGTGCGTGATGGCGGTTGGGTGAAAAGTCAGACATTCTCGCCGTTTATTTGTTCGCACAATGAACTTTTCGGCAAGACTATCGGTATTGTCGGATACGGCAGTATTGGCGAAAATGTTGCAAAAATCGCACTCGCATTTGGTATGAAAGTGCTTGCATTTAACCGTAGTAAAAAGTCGGCAGATGCAGTAGAATTTGTGTCGCTTGACGAACTGCTTTCCCGCTCGGATATTGTGTCGGTTCATTGTCCGCTGAATGATCAATCCAAAGAGATGTTTGACAGTACTGCCTTTTCTAAGATGAAAGGTGATGCTTTGTTTGTCAACACAGCGCGCGGCGGTGTCGTCAACGAGCAGGATTTATATGACGCACTCGAAAACGATGTTATCGGCGGGGCTGCGATTGATGTTCTGACTGTTGAGCCGATGGAGGAAAAGTGCATCCTTACAAGTGCGAAAAATTGCATTATCACGCCGCACGTTGCGTGGGCGCCCGTCGAAACTCGCAAGAGGCTGATTGATATTGTTTCAGGCAACATTGATGCATATTTAAAAGGCGAGAGTGTGAATGTGGTAGTGTAGATAACACCTAAAAAAGAGTAGATTTTGAAAATCTACTCTTTTTTAATTCAATTTTAAAACGGCATTTATTTGCCGAGTTCTAACATTTTGTCGATACAAACACGGGCTTTAGTCATTGTATCGTCATCGAGTGTGATCTCTTCCCCGCTGTTTTCTTTTAAAATGCGGTAAATGTCATTTAAGGTAGTGAGTTTCATATCACCGCAGATAAGTTTTTTGGAGAGATTATAAAACCGTTTATCAGGACATTCATATGATAAATGATCTGTAATGCTGATTTCTGTGCCAATGATAAATTCCCTATCATCTGAATTTTTAGCATAGTTCATAATATCTGCGGTTGAACCGACCATATCAGCAAGTTGTACAACTTCGGGTTTACATTCGGGGTGAACGAGAAGTTTTACACCGGGATGCTCTTTTTTTGCATTTAAAACATCCTGTGCGCACACTCTTTGGTGAACAGGGCAACCGCCGTCGAGCAACATTATATTTTTGTCAGCGACCTGCCTTTTTACAAAGTCACCTAAATTGCAATCGGGGATGAATAAAATATTCTTTTGCGGCATTGATTTAACGATTTTCACAGCCGACGACGATGTAACGCAAACATCACACACCGTTTTAAGCGAAGCAGTTGTGTTGATGTATGCAACCACCGCATAGTCAGGATGCTCGGCTTTGATTGATTGTATGTACTCTTTGCTCATCTGCTCGGCCATCGGGCAACCCGCACCCGCGCTCGATAAAATAACACGCTTTTCAGGGGATAACAGTTTCACCGTTTCCGCCATAAAACGCACACCGCACATTATAACCGTTTTCTGCGGGACGGACTGCGCCTTTACGCTCAAAGCGAACGAGTCGCCCGTGAAATCTGCAACTTCGATAATGTCATGTGTTTGATAACTGTGTGCCAAAATGCAGACATCGTTTTTCTCTTTTAATTCTAAAATTTCTTTTTGCAATTCAAAAACAGTCATTGTTAAACTTCCTTTTTTCGCTATCGTTATCTAAATTATAATACAATTTTTAATAAAAGTACACCTTTTTTTAAAAAAAGACTTGACATTTTAAAAAGAAAGTTGTATACTTTAACACACAAAAACTTAAAAGCGTTAAAGTGAGGCGAAAACAATGACAAAAAGAAAAGGCAATTTAATGACAGTACGATCCGACATTAAAGTGCTTGATGCGACTATTCGTGACGGCGGATTATGTAATAATTTTGAGTTTACCGATGAGTTTGTAAAAGAACTCTATTGGTCTAACATCCGCTGTGGCGTGGACTATATGGAGTTTGGCTACAAGGCATCCAAAAGATTGTTTGACAAGTCTGCATTCGGTAAATGGAAATTCTGCGAGGAAGAAGACATTCGTGCGATTGTCGGTAACAATGAGAGTCCGATGAAAATTGCAGTTATGGCGGATGTAGGCAGATGTGATTTTAAAGAGGATTTCCTGCCGAAATCGGAGAGTGTAATTGATATGGTACGTGTTGCGTGCTACATTCATCAAATCCCTGCGGCACTTGAAATGATTGACCATTTTAACAAGCTCGGATATGAAACCACCTGCAATATTATGGCAATCAGCCAAGTCAGCGAAGCTGAAATCGAGTCTGCACTCAATATGCTCGGACAAAGTCCGGTTGATGTGATTTACCTTGTTGACTCGTTTGGTTATTTCTACCCTGAATCTGTGGCAGAAAAGGCAAAGAAGTATGTTGAATATGCCGAGAAATACGGTAAGACTGTCGGTTTCCACGGTCATAACAATCAAAATCTGGCGTTTGCAAACACTATCGAAGCGTTGTCATACGGTGTGAGTTACCTTGATGCCACTGTCAGCGGTATGGGCAGAGGTGCAGGCAACTGCGCAATGGAATCGTTGCTCGGCTTCCTCAAAAACCCTAAGTATAATCTTTTCCCGGTTTTATCGTTCATCGAAAACCACATCCCCAAACTCAAGGCAGACGGTGTGCAATGGGGCTTTGATATTCAGTATATGATTACAGGACTTCACAACTGCCACCCGAAAGACGCTATCCGCTTTACAAGCGAGCATCGAACAGACTACAGTGCGTTTTACAGAGATATTTTAGATGTATAAAAAATAAGCAGACGGTTGAGGCACCCTCCGTAAGGAAGGTGCCTCAGTTATATTCGCCTGACGGCGAGTGATATTGCTTCGCAGTGATATTAGCTAACGCTAGTGATATTGTCCTACGGACAGTTTTAAGGGCGAATATAATATCACTGAAACCGCAAGGTTTCA
>JAXJSX010000005.1:0-3012 GCA_036309925.1 Acutalibacteraceae bacterium
CTTTTTTTATTGCTTACTGTATCACATCTATTGTAATCCTACACAAGTTTTTTCAGACTGCGATTTTTTTATGGTTGAAATTAACTCAAAATCTTGTTATAATATATATTGAAACTAATTTTGAGGAGAATTTATTTTGAAGAAAACAATTCTTAAGAAATATGCAAATTTGATTGCCCAGACCGGCGCAAATGTGCAAAAAGGTCAGGAAGTTATGATTTACGCTGATCTTGACCAACCCGAATTTGTCAAAATGTTAGTTGAAGAATGTTATAAACTCGGCGCTAAAAAGGTAATGGTTGAGTGGGATTATCAACCCCTCACTAAATTAAATGTTAAATACCGCAGTCTTAAAACCTTGTCAACCATCGAAAAATGGGAGATCGAACGGCTCGAACACAGGCTCAAGACTTTGCCCGTTATGATATATCTGCTGTCAGAAGATCCTGACGGACTCAAGGGTATCAACCAACAAAAATATTCAAAATCATCGCAAGCACGATATAAAATCACCAAACCCTACCGCGATAAAATGGATAATAAATATCAATGGTGCATTGCGGCAGTACCTGGTGAAAAATGGGCGAAAAAGATGTTCCCGAACTTGCGTAAATCGCAGGCAATCGAAAAACTTTGGGAGGCTATCCTAACCACTTCCCGTGTTGATGATAACCCTACTTCAGCGTGGGAAAACCACAATAAAGACATTAAAAGCAGATGCGATTATCTCAATAGTTTAGGTATAAAATTACTCGAATATAAATCGTCAAACGGCACTGAATTCACTGTCGGTCTTATGGAAAATGCAAGATTTTTGGGTGGCAGAGAGAAAACATTAAGCGGCGTTGAATATAACCCGAACATTCCGTCTGAAGAAGTGTTTATTACCCCGAAAAAGGGCGAGGCGCAGGGAATTGTGTATTCAAGCCGTCCGCTGTCTTTCAGAGGCGAACTTATAGAAAACTTTTCAATTCGCTTTGAAAACGGTAAAGCGGTTGAAGTTAAAGCTGAAAAGAACGAAGAACTGCTTCGTGAACTCATTTCAATGGACGAAGGTGCATCGTATCTTGGCGAATGTGCATTAGTGCCGTACAATTCACCTATCTGCCAAAGCGGTCTTATTTTCTATAATACCTTGTTTGACGAAAACGCCGCTTGTCATTTGGCGTTCGGCGAAGGTTTTGCAGAATGTATTATCGACTTTGATAAATACACCTTAGAGCAATGCAGGGAAATGGGTTGCAACACATCCATTATCCACGAAGACTTTATGATCGGCACTGCCGACCTTGATATAACCGCTGTAACCCGTAGCGGTGAGCGTTTTGAGATTTTCAAAAACGGAAACTGGGCATTTTAATTGGAAGTGTAACAATGGATAAAAAGACTTTTAAAAAGGCGTTTCGTGACAGCCTGCCTGTATTGGCCGGCTATCTCGCACTTGGAATTGGCTTCGGCGTGTTGCTTGAGAGCAAAGGATATTCACTGATCTGGGCTTTTTTTATGAGCCTTACAATCTACGGCGGCTCAATCCAATATGCCGCAGTTGATATGCTGAGTGCAGGCGCATCGTTCCTGACCACAGCGTTTATGACACTCATCATCAACGCCCGACATATTTTCTACGGACTTTCAATGCTTACACGCTATCAGAAAGTCGGCAAAATTAAACCTTATCTTATATTTGCAATGACCGACGAAACATATTCTCTTGTTTGTACAACCCCGCTTGGCGATGATATTAACAAAAATCTCTACTATTTTTTGCTTTCGTCGATGAACCAATGCTATTGGATTGCAGGCGGACTTATCGGTGTTATGATTTCTGCACTTATCGAGTTTAATTCAAGTGGTGTGGAATTTGCAATGACTGCACTTTTCACCGCAATCTTCGTTGACCAATGGCGCAACACTAAAAACCATATTCCAGCAATACTCGGAGTTGTGATAACAGCGGTTTGCCTTGTCGTCTTCGGCGCGGATAAATTTATTATCCCATCAATGATTTTAATTGCATTTGCCTTGGTGCTTTTGCGTAAAAAGTTGGATAGGGAGGTTGCACAGTGAGTCCGGTTTTACATAATATAATCCAAATTGCGATAATGGCACTTGTCACCGCTTTAACCCGATTTTTGCCGTTCATCTGTTTTAAAGACGAAACTAAACGCCCGAAAATAGTGCTATACCTTGGTAAAGTATTACCATATGCAATAATGGGTATGTTGGTAGTCTATTGCCTTAAAGACACCTCGATGCTGTCATACCCCTATGCACTTCCTGAATTACTCGGTATTGCAATCACCGCAGTTTTACATATACTTTTCAAAAACTCAATGATAAGTATTTTTGGCGGTACAATTATTTATATGATGCTCACCCAACTTGTTTTTTAAGGAGGTATAAATGGAAAGTTTTAAAAAGACGGTTTCAACGAACATTAGCAGATTGCGCGTTTTAAATAAATTAACTCAGGCAGAACTTGCAAAAAAACTGAATTATTCAGATAAAGCCGTGTCAAAATGGGAACGCGGAGAGTCAATCCCCGATGCTTTTGTGTTAAAACAAATGTCAGCGATTTTCGGCGTTACAGTCGATTACCTTCTTGACGAACATACCGAAATCAAAGTCAAAGCATCAAAAAAAGACTACAAACGCAGATTGCTTATCACCGCACTATCGTTTATCGGTGTATGGTCATTTGCACTGTTGCTTTTTGCAGTTTTGCATTTCTGCGGTATCACTCATCCAATGATTTTCGCTTATGCAATCCCTGTGTCAATACTTGTGTTGCTGATACTTAATTCAATCTGGAAGATGAAACGCGCAAATTTGCAACTGATTTCCGCATTAGTATGGAGTGTTTTGCTGATGCTTTACCTCGCATTTTTAAAACACAACCTGTGGTTACTGCTATTGCTCGGGATTCCCGCACAAATTATAATTTTGCTGTGTTTCAAGATAAAACGCTGTAAATAAGCAGAAATTGAGCCACTCTACAATTCGTAGAGTGGC
>JAXJSX010000006.1:0-4911 GCA_036309925.1 Acutalibacteraceae bacterium
AATTTGTGCAAACTAAAATCTGATTTGTGAGGGGAGAATCGACCGGCCGAGCCGGAGTCAATTATCCCGTATTGAACAATGTACAAAATCAAACTTGCTACTAATCGCAATTTAGTTGGGATATTGTCGAACCCAATCCCCTTTGGTCAAGCTTTAGCTTGCACGCTTTTGGTTACTTTTTCACATAAAAAGTAACCGCGCTGTCGGGCGCGATCCCGACATTCAATAAAAAATTCATTATTAAAAAGGTTTTATAAGATAAAACCAAAATCATTTTATTTGCAAAACCTATGATTGCCGATCGTTGCAATAACAGGGCGCGAGAAAATCCAACTTGACTTTGCAGTCTTGGGATTATAATAATAGATCGCACCGCCCGACGGATCCCAACCGTTTAAAGCATCAGTCGCCGCACGGTACGCACTGTCTGCAACAGGCTGATTTATCTGACCGCCAGTCACGCAGGTAAACGCCCCGGACTGATATACCACTCCCGAAATCGAGTCGGGGAATGATGAGTGCCTAACCCTGTTTAAAATCACCGCACCGACTGCAACCTGTCCGGTGTACGGTTCACCGCGCGCTTCCGCTGAAATAATGCGTGCGAGAAGATTATAGTCTGCGGTTGACGACGAATTAGAACTTGACCCTGTGGGCAGTCCTATCGCAGCGAGTGTGCGAGGCCCTGCAATGCCGTCCACTGTCAGCCCGTTTTTGCGCTGAAAAGATTTTACTGCATCGCGCGTGAGCACTCCGTAAATTCCGTCAACATTACCTTTGTAATACCCCCAATTTTTAAGCCGTGTCTGGATTTGCCGTACTTCACTTCCGCGAGAACCCATTTTTGAAAGCGCCATACTGTCAACACAGCACCCGATTGCTATTATTGCGCACAAAACTATGGATGTAACCGCTATGAGTCTGAATTTTTTCAAATTTTCCAACTCCCTAAATGTTTTACCCTTATTTTAACCTAAGATATTGAAAAAATACTTGACTTTCAAACTTTATTATGGCAGTGTAAAACCATAGAATTATTGTGTTGATTTAACAAGTGTAATAATATCTGACTCTGTCACAACAATCAGCAACGGTGCGTTTGAATATTGCGAATTGCTTAAATCAGTTACCATTCCGGCTTCGGTCACAAGCATTGAAGATGATGCGTTTTACGGTTGCGACGCACTGACTGATGTATACTATGCAGGAAGCGAAAGCGATTGGGGTAGTATTGCAATAGGCGAATCGAATGAATCTCTCACAAACGCTGCCATTCATTATAATGCCGGCGAAGAACAGCCTACTACTACCACAACCACCACCACAACAACTACTGCAAATCCGATAGGTGATGCTGATGGAAACGGCGTTGTTAATGTTATGGACATCCAAATCATCAAAAAGTGTGTTGTAAATACAGATTTTGCGGAGAATTATACGGATACAGCGGACATCAACGAAGACGGTGAAATCACAAGTGTGGATATTTTGATGCTCAAAAAAATAATCACAAACGGAGAAGTATAATCTTTTAAACGGACGGTTTCCCGTCCGTTTTGCTTTACATTTTAAAATAAATCTGATATAATATACTTTGGTGATTTATTTTGAAAGGTCTTTATATCCATATCCCGTTTTGCAAAAGAAAATGCGGTTATTGTGATTTTTACAGTATAAATTTCAACAGCGATTTAGCGGTAAAATATCAAAATGAAATCAAGAACAGGCTTAAAAATTACACTACGGTTTTCGACACCGTCTATTTCGGCGGCGGCACTCCGTCTATTATCGGCGATGGCGTTGCAGATATTTTGTCGGTTGTGAAAACTGCAAATAATGCGGAAATCACCGCTGAATGTAATCCGGATTCAGCGACTGATTTGTTTTTATCAACCGCTGTGAAGGCGGGGGTCAACCGCCTGTCAATCGGACTTCAATCCGCAAATGATGATGAACTGAAAACGCTCACCCGTCCGCATACTGCGCGTGATGTAGAAACTGCAATAAATAAAGCGCGGGAGTACGGCATTATCAACATTTCACTCGATGTGATGATGGGATATAAAGGGCAAACGATCAACAGTTTAAAATCTACACTTGATTTTTGTATTAGAATGAATGTAAATCACATCTCCGCGTATATGCTTAAAATCGAAGAAAACACCGCATTTGCAAAGTCACAAGACATCATTTCTAAAGATGATGATTTAGCGAAATTATATGAATTTTGCTGTGATTATTTAGAGGAAAACGGTTACTGCCAATACGAAATCTCGAATTTTGCAAAGACAGGGTTTGAGTGTCGGCATAATCTCATTTATTGGAACTGTGAAGACTATTTGGGGTTGGGGCCTGCAGCACATTCGTTTTGGCAAGGAAAAAGGTATCATTTTAATCGTGATATATCCGCCTTTTTAGAGGGTGACGATATGATCTGTGACGGCGACGGCGGAGATTTCGATGAATATGTAATGCTGCGTCTGCGTTTGAACAGCGGACTTCTGTTTTCAGACCTCGAAAGCAGGGGATATACATTACCGCGCGACTTCATTTCAAAATGCAAAACCCTATCTCAAAACGGATTTGCAGAGTTTGACGGCACTTCATTAAAACTCACAAAAAAAGGACTGCTTGTCCAAAACAGCGTACTCGGATTTTTATTGTAAGGAGAAAAATTATGAGAATCGGCATAGGTTATGATGTTCATAAATTAGTTGAAAACAGAAAACTCATTATTGGCGGAGTGGAGATCCCCCACGAAAAAGGCTTACTCGGGCATTCGGATGCTGATGTACTTTTACACGCTATTGCGGATGCTTTGCTCGGTGCGTGTGCACTCGGTGACATCGGTTTGCATTTTCCGGATACCGATGAGCGTTATAAAGGCGCAGACAGTTTAAAACTGCTGTCATACACTGTTGATATACTAAAACAAAACGGCTATAAAATCGGCAATATCGACTCTATTATTGTGGCACAAGCCCCGAAAATGCGTCCGCATATCGACAAAATGCGTGAAAATATCGCAAGTGCTTGCAGTGTGGATGTAAGTCTGATTTCCGTTAAAGCCACCACAGAAGAATGGCTCGGGTTTACAGGCGCAGGCGAGGGAATTGCTGCGAAGGCCGTTGCAGTTGTTGAAAATATATAAAACGAGAGGTGTCCCTTGCGGACACCTCTACTGTTTGTTTGCGATGATTTTTACACATCTTAAAAAATAATCTATCTCATTATCGGTGGTGAATGCAGATACTGCTACACGCACCGTGCCGATGTCCGCAGTACCCATATGCTCGTGGGCAAGCGGTGCGCAATGCAGTCCCGCACGCACACATATGCCGAAACTGTCGAGTTGCTTTGCTACCTGCTCACTGTGCAGATTTTTAATGTTGAATGACAGTACCGGCACAAAATTTCCTGCACTTGTGTCGGAATATAAAATTACATTTTGAGTTTGAGATAATACACGGTTTACATAGTTGATCTGACGGTGTTCGTTTTTTAAATAGCGGTTACGCCTCGATTTCACAAACGAAATTCCTGCACCAATCCCCTTGATACTCGCAGTATTAAGCGTACCGCTTTCATATTTGTCAGGCGGATCATCGGGCAGATACCGCCGCCTTGAATCTCCGCCTGTACCGCCGTAAATCAGCGGATTGTGCGCACCGTCAGTAATTAACAGGCCCGCACCCGTCGGCGCATACAGCCCCTTGTGCGCCGCGACGGCGAGCGCGCCTATATTCATTTTCATCACATCAATATCTAAAATACCCGCAGTCTGCGCCGCATCTACAATAAAGTAAATGCCGTGATTTTTGCACAAATTTCCGAGTTTTTCGATTGGCAATACCATACCGAAAACATTGGAAGCGTGTGTGCATATGATTGCCCGGGTATTGTTTTTTATAAGTTTTTCAAAATTTTTGACGGTTATATCGTCATCTGTGCTGTAAGAGGCAATGTCAAACTGCACTCCACGGGCAGATAACGCAGTCAGCGGACGGAGTACGGCATTGTGCTCAAAAGGCGAAATGATTGCGTGACCGCCGCCGGATAATATCCCGAAAATTGCGGTGTTTAGTGCGGTCGTGCAATTAGGCGTGAATACAACATTCAGAGCACTCTGCGCATTGAAAAAGTCGGCTGCCTGCTCACGCACCGAATATATCATATCGTTTGCCGCCATCGCTAAATGATGTCCGCCTCGGCCGGGATTTGCACTCAGGTTCATCATAGCGTTTTGGGTGGCATTTATCACCGAACGGGGTTTAGGTGAGGTAGTCGCAGCATTATCAAGATAAACC
Organism: Acutalibacteraceae bacterium; assembly: GCA_036309925.1. GTDB lineage: Bacteria > Bacillota > Clostridia > Oscillospirales > Acutalibacteraceae > RUG14109. The sequence goes on from JAXJSX010000006.1 coordinate 4,308, forward strand.
GTCATTTTTATTACCTAAATTATACTTATTTAATATTTCGCGAGCTTTATCCATTGAGCTTTCAATTACTAACACTGAATAACCGCAACCCCTGTCGGTACGATCATATCCACGCTCGATTTGGGCGGATATGCCGTGTTTACGCAGGATGTTTCGAGCACGCACCGCCTTTGTTGCAGAGCCCGCGTAAAAAAGTTCTTTTTCCATCTTTAAATCATTCCTTTGAAAATTTCTGGGGCTATTATATAATATGCACGGGCGGGGAATTTGCGTTTAAACTAATAAGTAATAGGATAGGTAAACGGCGTTGCCGTTGATTTAAAATGACGCACCCCATTCGTTCGATAGAGCGAATCTACCGTTAGATTTTACTATATTCAAACGAAACGACTACAGCGTGCGTTGCAATCTGACCGAACCCTACAAACTCCAATGGGTCTTGGGCGGTAGATGCTTTTTGATATGCTGGGGGCTCTTCCCAAGTCGTTGAGGGGTGAGCAAATCAGAGATAACACTACAATAAGTACAATCAAGAATTACTACGATTTTTCCAGCGTTAGCTGGAAATAATCTGTAATGATAAATTTGTACAGACTTCAACCTG
>JAXJSX010000007.1:0-2285 GCA_036309925.1 Acutalibacteraceae bacterium
AAATGGAGCTGGTGGACGGACTCGAACCCCCGACCTGCTGATTACAAATCAGCTGCTCTACCAACTGAGCTACACCAGCGTTTCAACGCCTATATAATATACCACATATATTTAATTTTGTCAAGTGTTTTTTAAAATTTTTTTAAAATATTTTTTAAAAAGAATTTTTGCCTAAAATCTGACATATTTTTGCGCTGCCGACCGCTATAATATTAGTACAAGCCACATCCTCGGAGGCTCATATGACCGTTTACATAGATTTGCTGTTCTCAATCAACCTAATCATAAACTATTTACTTTTGCTTCTATCATCAAAAGCGGTAAAACTTCACCCCAAGCGCAGACGGATTTTACTCGGTGCGTTATTGGGGGCATTCGGCGCGTTTTCAATCTTTCTACCAACGCCAAATTCACAAGCCCTTGCGAGCGCACTTGACATTGTCTATAAAATTACACTTTGCGTACTAATGACTGCCTGCACCCACGGTATGAGGCAAAAACGGGTGTTCGTTCGTGCATTATGCTCATTTGTGTTGATAAGTTTCGCGTGCGCAGGTGTAACATTATCTTTAATACTCACGCTAAAGCCTGCGGGTGCTACTGCAACAATGAACAGCATTTACATCAACATAAGTCCGCTGACTCTCATTATATGCGTGACTGCATCTTATCTGCTCTTGAAACTGATTGAACGACTTTCATCCCGAATTAAAGTCGCAAACGACACATATCAAATTAAAGTAACCTATGATAACAACATTATAAACTGCAAAGGACTGCTCGACACAGGCAGTTCGCTCAAAGACATCTACAACGGTGACCCTGTGATAGTTCTCTCCCCTGACCTTTTACCCGATAACATTGAAAATCTGCGCGGATACAGGTGTATTCCCTTTCAATCGCTCGGTGCATCAAACGGTATACTTCCCGCCTTTCGTCCCGAAAAATGCGAAATTGAAACGGGAGGGAAAATCATCACATACACAAACATAACCATAGCAAAAGCACAAAAGCCGTTTGACAATGGATACAGCGCAATTCTTCCGACTGATATTACCGCAAAATTTTAAGGAGTGGTTATAGTGAATATTCTTAACATCATCAAAAAAATATGGGCAAAAATCAGGATTTCAGAGCCCGCGTATTACATCAACGGCCCTGTAAATCTGCCCGGCCCTTTATCCGAGGAGGACGAACAAGCCGCACTAAAGAGATATTCAAACGGTGACAATGATGCCCGCGATTTGCTGATTACCCATAATCTGCGATTGGTGGTGTACATCGCCCGCAAGTTTGATGCCCCCGGAGCGGGAATTGAAGATTTAATCTCAATCGGCACGATCGGTCTTATTAAGGCAGTCAACACCTTTAAGGCGGATAAAAACATCAAACTTGCAACCTACGCATCCCGATGCATTGAAAACGAGATTTTGATGTTTATGCGTAAAACCGTGCAATACAAAAATGATATAAGCATCGACGAGCCTTTGAATGTCGATTGGGACGGCAATGAACTGTTATTATCCGATGTTTTGGGCAGCGATCCCGATATTGTAAACCGTGGGATCGAACAGGAAGATGAACGCAATATTGTGAAAAATCTTGTCGAGCAATTACCGACAAGAGAACGGCAAATTATGCAGATGCGTTTCGGTTTTTGCGGATACGAAGAACATACACAAAAGCAAGTCGCACAGGTGCTGGGTATCTCCCAAAGTTATATATCCCGTCTTGAAAAAAAGATTTTAATAAAACTTAAAAAGGATTACGAACGAACAGTCGGATGACCTTGTTTGTGACATATAAAAATAAAGCAGGTATTTTTCATACCTGCTTTTAATCATTCTTGTGTTGTAGACGCTTGAGTGGTTGTAGTTTCGGATTCAGATTTATCCACCTGTAACGAGAATGAACCGACTTTTTGTTTGCTTGCATATTTAGCATACGCGCCTTGACCGAATTTCACACCGGTTGCAGTAAGGCAAACAATCAAAAGCATAATCAATAAAACTATGTATTTTTTTGAAAATTTCTTTTCTTTATTCATAAAACTCCGCCTTTCCTACAACATTACATAATGTATTTTACCACAATCAATTAAAAAAGTCAAGCATTTTAGATAAAATTATTATATACATTTATTGCATTTTGTGCAATAATTAAAAATGAAACGGCGGTACTGTTGCTGTCGAGAAATACAGTTTTATCTTATTAAAAATTTTTTAATAATGAATTTTTTATTTATATGTGCCGTACCGCAACGGCAGGTGCGGTTACTTTTTATG
>JAXJSX010000008.1:0-12934 GCA_036309925.1 Acutalibacteraceae bacterium
AATTTACATTGATTAAAATTGTAGCTTAGCCTTCGGCCTCGCGTTGAAGTCTGTACTTATTGTAGCTTTTGGCTTGTACAAATTTTAGTTAAGTCTTTGGTTTGATGTTATTGTAGCTTTTGGTTTGTGCGGTATTTAGATATAAATTTTGGTTGTTTCGTCTGAATACGATTTAATCTCACGGTGGATAACAGTGGCGAACGCCCCCAGCCCCCCTTTAGGGGGCGTTCGCTTCGCTCTATCGAGCGAATGGGGTGCGTAATTTTCAAATTCATCGTCGTAGGCGACACATTAGTCATTAACCATAATTAAGTTTAACATATTGTTTTAGAAAAATCAATGTCCTTATTTTTGTACAGTTAAAAATTTAAAATAAAGTTACAAAAGGTGGGTGAAATCTGCTTGTAATCACAGGGGTTATGTGATATAATTTATCTGTATAATTATATCTCAACGCTTTAAAGAGAGGCTGAAAATAAATGTCCACAGATTTAGGTATAGATTTAGGCACGCGCAGTACGGTAATCTATTCGGGAAAATCGGTAGCACTCTACGAACACACCGCCATTTCCTACGAAACCCACACGGGCAGATTGATTGCCGCAGGCACGGATGCGTATAAAATGACCGGCCGCACACCCCCGACAATCACCGCTGTCTGCCCTGTTAAAAACGGCAGAATTGCGGAATACGATTTGGCTGAAAGTATGCTCGCCGCTTTTGTTAAAAGCGTGTCAAAAAGCAGTATGATGAAAGCGAGAATTATCGCCGCAGTCCCAAGTGACCTTGAAGAGATGCCACGCAGAGCGTTCTATAACATCTGCTACGCATCAGGCGCACGGGATGTTTGTTTGATTGAAGCGCCTGTGGCAGCGGCTATCGGAATTGAGGCAGATTTTACATCCCCGCGCGGTACATTCATCGTTGACATCGGCGCAGGCACTACTGATATTGCTGCACTTTCGGGCGGCGGACTTGTCAGATGTGAATCCGTCCCCATTGCGGGCGACTCGTTCTCGCAGGCTATCGAAAAGTATGTAAAACGCGAACATAATGTTTTAATCGGACCGCATACCGCCGAAAAAATCAAACGGCAAATCGGCTGTGTCGTCCCCCGTCCGCTTGAACTTACTTTGACATCAAAAGGACGGCATCAAGTCAACGGCACTCCGCATACCTTTGAAATCAACACAAACGAAATGATTACCGCAATGTACGATACATCAGTGTCCATTTGCCAGGCAATAATGCGAGTTTTAGAAAAAACTCCGCCGGATATATCGGGGGATGTTTTTGAGCGTGGCATTACACTTATCGGCAACGGCAGTAAACTCTACGGAATTGACCAATTTATCACAAAATACACCGGACTTAAAGTCAAGACGGTGGATAACCCCAAAAGATGTGTCGCCAAAGGTACATCAATGGCATTCAGAAAATTTGCAAAACTCAAAGACGGCGGATATAAATTCAAGTCGCTCGAAGAAGTCGTGCAAAGATAAATTATGAAAGGATTGATAAAATGAAACGGGCGTTAGCAATCATAACTGCGGTTATAATTGCGCTGACTTTCAGCGGTTGTGACGGTTTTTTTGCATCTCCCGATGAGGTTATCAGTCCGCCCGAACTTGCAGGCACGCTTAAAGGGCTTGATATTGCACTCGAAAGTGCCATCGGCGAGAAATATGTTTTCGCCTACCCCTCGTCAGGCGATTATCGCACCTCCTGTATTCAAAAGGACTTTGACGGCGACGGCATTGATGAGGTACTCGTTTTTTACATTCCCGAAAGTGACCAGATGCTCCACTTGAATTTGTTTGTAAAGGAACAAGGGCAATGGCAAAGTGTGTCGAATATCAATTTGAAATCAGCATCAGTCGGGACAGTCGAGTTTGAAGATATGCTCGGGGATACTGCGGTTGAAATCGTCGTCGGCTCTAACCTCTACAGCGCATCAGACCTTAAAACAAAGCAGATTACCGTGTATCAGTACAGCACAGACGGTTTGCAAGCCAAATTCCAGGAAAACTGTACGGACTACCGTTTGTGTGACCTTTTGACAAACGGATATAAGCAGATTATGCTGTTTAATGTAAGCAATGTCACGGTATCTGCGCAAAGTGACGATACATCCACTCAGAGTCGTGTGGCAGTTGCAAGACTTGTGTCGCTCTCAGACACAAGCGAAAGCGTGCTGTATTGCGGTGAGACCGCAATCAACCCCGCAACTGTGTCGGTTGCCCGAACTATCAGCGGTACTGTTGATAATTTACCTGCGCTGTACTGTGACTTAAATCTCGGTAACGGCCAACTTACCACCGCCACACTTTTGTTTGACAGTCAAAATATGAAACTCACAAATCCGCTTTACGATGCACAAACCGGAAAAAGCGGAATCGCTGTGAGAAGCATCGCAATTTATTGCCGGGATATAAACGGTGACGGCACGGTTGACGTACCTGTAACGCACGAACTACAGTCAGATAAAAACAGTTCGGTGCTTGTGTCGTGGATGGACCTGGTTGACGGCAATATGACTTTATGTGAAACAGGATTTTACAATCCCAACTACTCTTATTATTTCAGCGTGCCTGAAAAATGGGCATCTAATGTCAAACCTCAAACGGTAACCGATGTCGCAAAGCAGACTTTTGTGAACACCGACAGTATTGAGATTTGTACAGTCAGCGTGAGCGGAATAAATGAAACCGCATCTGAAATCAACGCAAATTTAGTTTATACAAACAGTGATTACAATTTTTATATGACTGTATCGAAGAATATCCCTAATGATTATTTAATGGATATTGAAACAATCAAAAATACATTCAGAGTTTTGAGTTAGAAAGGCAGAGAAAATGAAGAAAATCCTAATTGTTGAAGATGAAGAGGCAATCCGCGAGTTTGTGGTAATCAACCTGAAACGTGCGGGATACGATACTGTTGAGGCGGATTGCGGTGAGCGTGCTTTGGAAATCTATAAGAGCGACAACGATTTCCAGGTGGTACTGCTCGATATTATGATGCCCGGCATTGACGGACTGAAAGTCTGCAAAGAAATCAGAGCGCAAAATCCTAAAATCGGGATTATAATGCTTTCCGCAAAATCGCAGGAAATGGATAAAGTTTCAGCGCTCACACAGGGTGCAGACGACTATATCACAAAGCCGTTCAGTCCCACAGAACTGCTCGCCCGTGTTGACTCACTCAACCGCAGAGTTGAAATGCTATCGGGCGAAAAAGTCGTCACCGACCGCATTGAACTCGGACGATTTGCACTCGATTTACGCAGACGAAAACTCTATAAATCGGGCGTTGAAGTGGAACTCACCCCCGTTGAGTTTCAGCTCACCGAATGTCTTTTCTCAAATGCACCGATTGCAGTTGACCGTACCGATTTGCTTCGCAGAGTGTGGGGCGATTCATATATCGGCGAGGAAAAAATCGTTGATGTAAACATCCGCAGACTGCGTGTCAAAGTTGAAGACGATCCGTCCACCCCAAGACACCTTTTAACTGTGTGGGGCAAGGGTTATAAATGGGTAATTGATTAAAAAGGGGCGCTGACATATCAAAATCTCACTCCGCCAGAAAAGCCTGAAATGGCGTTGGTTTATAAATGTTGTCGGCGTTGTTTTTGCCGTTGTTTTGGTAATTGAGATATTCAGCATTATGTCCATTCACAATTATTACTACAATGAGGTGCGCAACAGCCTGCTGTCTTATGTGCAAATGGCGACTTCAAGGCTTTCAGAATATTCCGAGAAAAGTGCGACTGAATTTGAAACCGCCGCACAAAATTATATCAATAACTATTCCAACCGCAACCGTGCTGAAGCGCAGATTTTAGCGAGCGACGACCGTATCATCGCTTCCTCACGAGGTGTAATTCAAGACTATTCAATGGTTGATACAAAGGTGAAAACCACCGCGCAAAACAATGCCGTTGAAGCGATAGGTTACAGCGGTGACCAAAAGTTGATGGTCTACACTTCGCAGATGAAAAACGACAGCGGTAAGGTGTTTGGCTCGGTGCGTTTTGCGGTATCGCTAAAGCGGCTTGACCGCCAAATCCTTGTAAATACCGTACTTATCATCGGTGTAGGGATAATACTCGTTTTCTTCGTTTTTCTACTCGGAGTATATTTTCTGCGTTCCATTATTATTCCTGTCAAAAACATCACTCACGCCGCCCAAAATATTGCATCGGGCAGATTTGACGAGCGTATCCACCATAAAAACGAGAGTGAGGAAATCGCAACTCTTTGCGACTCGATTAACTTTATGGCAAGCGAGTTATCCCACGCAGACAGCATCAAAAACGAGTTTATTTCATCGGTTTCCCACGAACTTCGAACCCCGCTGACTGCGATAAAAGGCTGGGGAGAGACCATTCAGGCATCGGGCGTATCCGATCCGATAGTGCTTGAAAAAGGTATGAATATCATACTCAAGGAAACCGAGAGAATGGAAGGTTTAGTTGAAGATCTACTCGATTTTTCAAGAATTGAGTCGGGACGGCTGAAAGTAAATCTACAAAAATGCGACTTGCTCGCAGAACTTGAAGAAGCAGTTTATATGTACGGCGAAGTCGCAGGAAAACTCGGCATCAACATTAACTTCAATCCACCCGAAATTCTACCGCCTGTATTAGCAGATGCCAACCGCATAAAGCAGGTTTTCATCAACATCATCGACAACGCAATAAAATATTCAAGTGCGGGCGGGATGGTGACAATCACCGCTGAAGAGTGTGATGTACTTATAAAAATCACCGTTCGTGATATGGGTTGCGGAATTAAAAAAGAGGATTTACCGCGCGTTAAAGAGAAATTTTATAAAGCCAACCAAACTGTACACGGCTCGGGTATCGGACTTGCCGTTGCAGACGAAATAGTGCGACAGCATAACGGATTTTTGGAAATTGACTCGGTTGAGGGCTACGGCACTTCAGTCGAGATTTCAATCCCGTTTATAACGGCGCAAACAAACGAAGGAGATTAAAAATGAGCGATAAAAAATGTTGCAAAAAAACATCAATCGGCGGGCAGGCTGTAATCGAAGGCATTATGATGAAAGGCCCGAAAAAAACGGTGCTTGCGGTGCGTCATGTGACATCCGGCGAGATAATCGTTGAAGATGTCAAAGAGCCGAAAACTGCTCCGAAACTGCTGAAACTGCCGATAATCCGAGGAGTTTATAACTTTGTGCAGTCGATGATTACCGGCTATAAAACGCTTATGCGGTCAGCCGATTTATCGGGTATGACCGAACTCGAAGAGCAGGAGGAAAAAGCGGAAAACGAGAAAAAAGGTAAAACACAGGAGTCCGGCAAACTGTCAGACGGACTTATGGCTGTTGTAATGGCAATCGCAGGCGTACTCGGTGTCGCTATTGCGGTACTGCTTTTTATGTGGCTGCCGACCTTCCTTTTTGACCGATTGAAAGACGCAGTTTCTGCGGATATTTCAAATCTTCGCGCACTGATTGAGGGCGCAATGAAACTTGTGATTTTCCTTACATACCTTGCACTTGTGTCGCAGATGAAAGACATCAAACGCGTCTTTAAGTATCACGGTGCGGAGCATAAAACTATCTTTTGCTACGAAAAAGGACTGCCGTTGACCGTTGAAAACATCAGAAAACAAACAAGATTTCATCCTCGTTGCGGTACATCGTTTATGTTTTTGATGATTGTCGTCGGCATACTCATTTCCACTGTCATAGTTGTACTGTTCCCTGCAGTCGCAAGCGTGCCGTATATCTGGATTCCCACGAAAATTTTGCTTGTACCGCTTTTTTGCGGTGTCGGTTATGAACTTATCAAATTCTGCGGAAAACACGATAATATCGCTACAAAAATTATCGCAGCCCCGGGACTTTGGGTTCAGCGGCTTACCACAAAAGAGCCGGATGATGAAATGATCGAAGTCGCAATTCAGTCGATGTTGCCGGTCATCCCCGAAAACAAAGAGGACGAAATCATATGATGTTGTCAGAACTTCTGAATAATCTGACAGCCTTTCTCAAACGCGGAAACGAGGAGTTTGAGGCAAGGCAGATTTTGCGCCACGTTTTAAAGATGGACACTACCTATATGCTTGCAGTGCGTGATACTTATGTACCCGACTTTACGCAAGTTTCAGATTGTTACGAAATTGCACACAAACGAAACGAAGGCAAACCGCTGTATCAGATTTTAGGGGAAGCCGAGTTTTACTCGCTCGACTTCAAAGTCACAGAAGATACGCTGATTCCCCGTGCTGACACCGAACTTATTGTCGATTTGGCACTCGATATTGCAAAAAATGAGAAAATTGACCGTGCAGTCGATTTGTGTTCGGGTACAGGGTGCATTGGCATTGCGTTTGCCAAAAACACCAACATCCCCACAGACTGCGTGGAGTATTACGCTAACACCCACAGCGTGTTATGCGAGAATGTGCAGATGCACAACGACTGTGTACAGCCGTTCTTGGCGGATGCGTGTACATTTAATTTAGATGATTATCAACTTGTGATGTGCAATCCGCCGTATATTGCTCAAAGCGAGCGGGATATGCTCGATTTAGAAGTGTTAAATGAGCCGCAGTATGCGCTGTTTGCAGAGGATGACGGTCTCGAATTTTACAAAAAAATATCAAAAAATGTCAAAAGCGGTGCGTTTGTCGTGTTTGAAATAGGATATAAGCAGGCGCAAAGCGTGACTGAAATTTTAGAAAACGAAGGCTATAAAAATATACAAGTTCACCGTGATTTATGCGGAAATGACCGCGCGGTGACCGCACAGAAAATGTAGAAAAGGTGATGTAATTATGGCAATAAAACCCGAAGACAGAAAAAAAGCACTTGAAACCACGATTTCAAATCTGGAAAAACAATACGGTAAAGGAACTGTTATGCGCCTGGGCGAGAATGCCGCAATGAATGTTGAAGCAATTTCAACAGGTTCGCTCTCACTTGATTTGGCACTCGGCATCGGCGGTGTGCCTAAGGGCCGAGTTATAGAAATCTACGGTCCTGAATCGTCAGGTAAAACTACCGTTGCACTGCACGTTGTAGCAGAAGCGCAGAAAAACGGCGGTACTGCCGCATTTATTGATGTTGAACACGCACTCGATCCCGAATATTCACAGGCACTCGGCGTTGATATTGACTCACTTTTGGTATCACAACCCGACACAGGTGAGCAGGCACTCGAAATCTGTGAGGCGCTTGTGCGCTCAAACGCAGTCGATGTTATTATCGTTGACTCAGTAGCCGCACTCGTACCGCGCGCAGAGCTTGAAGGTATGATGGGCGATTCGCATGTCGGTCAGCACGCGCGTCTGATGTCGCAAGCACTCCGAAAACTCACCGCATGTATCTCAAAATCAAACTGTGCAGTAATTTTCATCAACCAGCTGCGTGAGAAAATCGGCGTATTCTACGGCAATCCCGAAGTGACTACAGGCGGTCGTGCGCTGAAATTCTACGCATCTGTGCGTATTGAAATCCGCAGAGTTGAAACCCTGAAAGTGCAGGGCGAAATGGTCGGTTCACATACCCGTGCGAAAATCGTTAAAAACAAGGTTGCGCCCCCGTTTAAAGAGGCGGAATTTGATATTATGTACGGCGAGGGCATCTCAAAAGAGGGCGAACTGCTTGACCTTGGAGTAAAGGCGGAGGTCGTGCAAAAGGGCGGTGCGTGGTATTCGTACAAAGCACAAAAAATCGGGCAAGGCAGGGATAACGCAAAGATTTTCTTGTATCAAAATCCCGATATTGCCGCAGAAATCGAACAGCAGATTCGTGAAAATAAAGATAAGATCATTGTTACTCGCAAGATGAAACCGGGCCCCCCGAAACCCTCAGAAGACCCGATTTCCGAAAAAGACACCCCCGCACCTAAGATGCCGAAGATTGACATTGACATCGCAGTCGAGGACTAATGACTATACTCAAAGTATTAAAATCGCGTAAACATCAACATTTAATAGTCACCGACGAATGTGAGTTTTTGCTTGACGATGACACAGTTGATGAGCATAAACTAAAAGCGGGGATAGAATTAAATGCAGAGCAAATCAAAGGACTTAAACTGCATTCTGATTGCACCCGTGCACTATCAAAAGCCTCGTGGTTACTGTCACAACGCGACTATACCGAAAAGGGACTTTTCGATAAACTCAAACCCGACTACTGCGATTACGCTGTGCGTTACGCAATCGGGCAGTTAAAATCAGTCGGTGCGATAGACGATATGCGCTATGCCAAAACGATGGCGGAATATTACGCAGAGTATAAAAATCTATCCAAAAGAGCAATAAAAACCGAACTCATAAAAAAAGGCGTTTCAAAGGAAACAGCAGAGATTTGCGCTGAAGATGTCGAGTATAACGAGATTGAGGCGGCGATACAAATCATCAGACAAAAATACCCGACTTTCAGCGACAACGAAACAGTTGACCGCAGAATGACTGCAGCGTTGCTGCGGCGAGGTTTTTCATATCAAGATATAAAACAGGCGAAAGCCTACATTATTAAAGGAGAGCAAAATGGCATATAAAATCGGAATGGTATCGCTTGGTTGCCCGAAAAACCAGGTTGACGCAGAAATGATGCTCGCAAATTTGATTGCGGACGGCTTTGAACTTACAAACGACGAAACACAGGCGGATGCGATCATCGTCAACACCTGCGGATTTATTGAAGATGCAAAACGAGAGGCAATCGACAATATTTTAGAGGTTGCGCAACTTAAAAAATCAGGCAAATTAAAGGCGCTTATTGTCACAGGATGCTTGGCACAGCGTTATAAAAAAGAAATGCAGGCGGACCTGCCCGAAATCGACGCAATCGTCACTTTGGGGCAGAACGAAAACATTGCAAGAATTGTGAGAGATGCGATAAATGCAAAGGAACAACTGCTGTTTTCATCATCTGTGAGCGATATGGCGTTGTCAGGCGATCGTATTCTCACCACCCCGCAGTATATGGCGTACCTAAAAATCGCGGAGGGTTGCGATAATTGCTGTACTTACTGCGCAATCCCAAAAATCCGCGGCAGATACCGTTCGCGTCAGCTTGACGATATAATCGCAGAGGCTGAAAATCTTGTAAATTCGGGTGTGAGGGAAATCACAGTCGTTGCACAGGATACCACCCGTTACGGCGAAGATTTATACGGTAAATCAATGCTCCCTGAGTTACTCAAAAGGCTGAATGAAATCGACAAATTAAAGTGGATAAGAGTGTTGTACACCTACCCCGAACGCATCAGCGACGAACTGCTTGACACGGTTGCAAACTGCGATAAGGTTTTGAAATATTTCGATATTCCCATTCAGCACGCTTCAGACGATATTTTAAAGAGAATGAACAGAAAATCCGACAACAAAGGTCTTTACGAACTCATTGATAAAATCCGCACAAAAATCCCGGATGTCACACTTCGTACTACGATGATTGTCGGGTTCCCCGGCGAAACCGATGAAGATTTCACCACACTTGCTCAGTTTGTGAAATCCGCAAAGTTCGACAGACTCGGTTGCTTTATGTATTCGCAGGAGGAAGGCACACTCGCCGCTGAAATGGACGATCAAATCGAGCCGGATATTAAAGAACGCAGATACGAAGTCATTATGACCGAGCAGTCAGTGATAAGCGAAACTCTTGCACAGTCTAAAATCGGCGAAACTTTTGAAGTGCTGGTAGAGGGATATGACCGTCTTAATAAATGCTATTACGGCAGAACAAAGGCGGATGCGCCGGACATCGACGGCAAGACTTTCTTTACATCCGAAAAGAAAATCAACGACGGCGAATTTGTTAATGTAAAAATCACCGACACCATTGAATACGATTTAGTAGGCGAACTCGAATAAAGGAGAATTTTTATGAATTTACCTAATAAACTAACGGTTTTGCGCGTGATACTTGCCCCGATTTTACTCATTGTGATGATGATTGATTTCAGATTTAATATGGGACTTTCGCTCCTGATTTTCATCATTGCATCCCTCACTGACCTTTTTGACGGAAAAATCGCACGAAAACGCAATTTAATCACAACTTTTGGTAAGTTTCTCGATCCGATTGCAGATAAACTGCTTGTGTTTGCGGCGTTTATCGGACTGTGGAAAACAGGCGCTGTTATCGGTATGGAATGGATAATTTTTATCGCAATCGTGCGTGAATTGCTGGTAGCGTCTGCACGTATGCTCGCTGCTACTGACGGCAATGTAATCGCTGCTGACATTTTCGGCAAACTCAAGACCGTTGCACAGATGACAGCGGTTATTGCGGTGATGTTCTTTGAACAGCTCAAAGCGTTGTTCACGTTTCCCGATGTATTTGTGTCGGTGCTTAACATTACAGGCAGTGTGTTGATGTGGATTACCGCAGTCCTCACCGTTTTCTCAGGGTTGAATTATCTGAAAGGCTGTAAAAAGTACATATTAGAGTCTATGTGATTGTATTTTGTAAACAGCGTTGCCGTTTACAGTGAATAAATAATGGTGAATTTAGTGTAATCTTATTACTCCCACCACAACCTGTTGTGTACTAAAAAATTGGGCGAAAATTATTGCAAAAAACGCTTGACAAAAGGGTTTTTGTTGTGTATAATACTATCTGTGATATTTTGTGAAGGCTGTGAATTGTTGTGACCGTTGATTTACGAGATGTATTTTCGGAAATTGGCAAAAAAATCGCTGTAGATTTTTCGTTGCCGTTCTCGGATTTTCTGTACAACGGCGTACAGGCTGTAACCACCCCTATTAAAGTTGCAGGCAGTATTTACAACCGCGCGGGTGTCATCTGCTTCGATTATAACGCAGATTTCAATTTCGCCGCCCCGTGTGACAGATGTGCTGATAGTGTTTCATCGCACTTCTCGCAAGACTATTCACACACTATCGTCACCGAACTTTTAAACGAAGATAATGACGATTTTGATTATATCATCTGCCCGTCAATGATGTTGGAAGTTGACGGTATAGTGCGTGATGATATTCTGCTGGATATGCCGACTAAATATCTGTGCAGTGAAGATTGCAAAGGGCTTTGCGTAGGTTGCGGAAAAAATCTCAATGTTGAAGATTGCACCTGCGAAAAGGAAATCGACCCCCGTCTTGCAAAATTAAAAGAATTGTTAGATTAAGGTAGCAAAAGGTGAATTTTCACCGTTTACAATACAAAACCTAATTTAAGGAGGTGCCACAAATGGCAGTACCGAAGAGAAGAGTATCCACAACAAGAAGAGATAAGAGAAGATCAAGCGTTTGGAAGCTCACTGCTCCTACTCTCGCTAAATGTCCGAGCTGCGGCGAATATTTCAGACCTCACACTGTATGTGCAGCTTGCGGTCAGTACAACGGCAAACAGGTTTTAGTTAAAGAAGCCGTTTCAAAGAACTAATTTAAGGACAAAGAAAAAATGAGGAGGAGTTATATCCTTCTCTATTTTTTTGTTTAAACGGAGGTTTGCTGATTTGGTTACAATTAAATCAATTTCACCTGACAGTATCGCCCACGACCTTGAAATAATGCCGGGCGACACGCTCGTATCTATCAACGGAAACGAGATAAACGACATCCTCGACTACGATTTTTATTGCGCAAATGAGGAAATTTCGCTCAAAATCACAAGGGACGATGAATGTCTGGTGTTCGATATCGAAAAGGACGAGGACGAAGATGTAGGACTTCAGTTTGAAACATATCTGATGGATAAACAGCGTGCCTGCAAAAATAAATGTATCTTCTGCTTTATTGACCAACTTCCAAAGGGGATGAGGGAGTCACTTTACTTTAAAGATGACGATTCGCGCCTGTCATTTCTGTTTGGCAATTACATCACGCTGACTAATATCGACGAAAACGAAATCGACCGCATTATCAAAATGCACATCAGCCCCATAAATATTTCGGTGCATACAACCAACCCCGAACTTCGCTGTATGATGATGAACAATCGGTTTGCGGGCGAAAAACTCCGATATATCGGCAAATTGGCTGCGGCGGGCATCAAAATCAACTGCCAGTTGGTGCTGTGCGGTGGGGTGAACGACGGCAACGAACTTCGCAGAAGTATTGAAGATTTAATCAAACTTTACCCGTCAGTCGAGAGCATTGCGGCGGTGCCTGCCGGACTTACAAAATACCGCAAAGGACTGTATGAAATCACCCCGTACGACAAGGAGAGTGCAGGCGAGGTAATCGACATTATCGAGGAATACGCAGACCGCCATTTTGAAGAACACGGTGACAGACTTATCTACCCTGCTGACGAGTTTTTTCAGTTGGCACAGCGTGAAATCCCCAATGAACAGTATTACGGCGATATGCTCCAACTCGAAAACGGTGTCGGAATGTCAGCGCTGTTAAAATCCGAATTTTTGTCGGCGATGCAGATGTGCGAAAATTCCGCTTCATCCGACAAAAAAACGATTGCCACAGGCAAAGGTGCGTACAAACTTTTAAAAAGTCTTATTGACTTAGCGACAAAAAAATGGCATAATATAAAGTGTGAGGTAGTGGCAGTCGAGAACGAGTTTTTCGGCGAAAAAATCACTACAACCGGCCTGCTCACAGGCAGGGATATCTACAAGGCTTTAAAAGATAAGCGTGACCTCGGCACAGTTTATATTTCAAGGTGCTGTTTAAAAAACGATGAAGAAATCTTCCTTGACGATGAAACAGTACAGGGACTTTCGGAAAAACTCGGTGTCGGCGTAATCCCCGTTTTGAATGACGGGTATGAACTTTTTAATATAGTTCACGGAAATAATGCCGAGTAACTCAGGTAAACGGCGACGGATTTGAAAACTCTCCATTTGTTCGTAATATATAATTTGCACACAACCGATGGCGGAGTACAGTCGCCGCCGCCCCTCGCCCCCTTTAGGGGCGGCGGGCCTTTCGCTGACTCGAAAGTGGTCATTACTTTAGCC
>JAXJSX010000009.1:0-2624 GCA_036309925.1 Acutalibacteraceae bacterium
AAGTCCCTGCATCTGCATTGAATATGAGAAATCACGGATATTATCGTCGATTTTGGTTTCGATCATAGCCTGCGGAATTGTAACATCTGTATTCTCGATTACAACATCAAGAATTTTGTTTTCAACTTCGTTTTGAGCCTGTTTTTCTCTCTGCTCTGTGAGTTTCTTTTCAACATCTGCTTTTAATTCGTCAAGTGAATCAAATTCGCTGACATCCTTAGCAAATTCATCATCAAGTTCAGGGAGAACACGATTCTTGATTTCGTGGATTTTGCACTTGAATACAGCTTCTTTGCCCTTTAAGTTTTCAGCGTGATAGTCTTCGGGGAATGTTACATTTACATCAAAGTCTTCTTCAACATTTTTGCCGACGATCTGTTCTTCAAAGCCGGGAATGAACTGGTTTGAACCGAGTTTTAAGGAGTATGAATCAGCTTTACCGCCTTCAAATTGTTCGCCGTCTACATAGCCGTCGAAATCAAATGTAACGATGTCATCCATCTGTGCTGCTCTGTCAGTAACAGTTTCCATTGTAGAAACACGCATTCTCATCTGTTCGATGTCAGCATCAATATCTTCAGCGGTTACTGCAATCTGTGTTTTTTCAACTTTTATGCCTTTATAATCTTTAACTTCTGCTTCGGGTTTAACGGTTACTTTAACTGTGAATTCAACGCCGTCTTTGCCGATAGATTTAAGGTCAAATTCGATATCCTGGAAATCAACAACTTCAATACCTGCTTCTCTTTGAGCATTTTCCATTTCATCGGGATATACTTCGTTGAGCGCTTCATCATAGAAAACATCTTCGCCGTACATACTCTGAATGATACCCTTGGGTGCTTTACCCTTTCTGAAACCGGGAACATTGAGTTTCTTCGCATTCTTCTTGAAAGCAACATCAAGTGCTTTTGCAAAGGTTTCTGCGTCAACAGAAATGTTCAGTTCGTATCTGTTTACGTCAATTTTGTTGGCATTTTTTAACATTGATTTACATCCTTTCCTATAACAAGCCGAGTTGGCTTATTTAACAAAAAATAATAACAGTTTTATTATAGCATATAATTTTCAAAATTGCTATACATTTTTTTATTTTTCACAAAAAATACATATATTTTTTGTTTAATCGGCTATTTTTAGAGGTACAAAACCTAAAATGTCACAACTCACGCATCTAAAAGCGATACCGTCAACAGTACCGTTGACCGCTTTAAAACTGCCTGCTTTATGAATGTGACCGTAATAGCATCTTTTAACATTGTATTTTTTGATGACATTCATTATTTCGTCACAGGAATTATCGGTAGTGACAGGCGGATAATGAAGAAACAATATAATCTCTTTACCCGACTGCGCAGCTTGTTGCAAAGACCGTTCAACTCTTGCGGCCTCACGGTTTAAGACTTTCACAGCATCGTCTGATTTATCATCGAAAAACCAGCCGCGACTGCCTGCCAAAGCATAGTCTTTATAAAAAAGGCAATTGTTATGGAGTATTTCAAATTTGAAGTCGTTTTCATTAAAAAATCGGTTCATTTTTGAAACTGAGTCCCACCATAAATCGTGATTGCCTTTCATTAGAATTTTTCTGCCGGGCAGTTGATTTATGAAATTAAAGTCGGTGTAGGTTTTGTTTATCCGCATTTCCCAGGAAATATCGCCGGGGATTACAACGGTATCTTCATTAGTTATATTTGAAAGCCAATTTGTTCTGAGTTTTTCAACATAGCCTTCCCAACCTTTGAAAATGTCCATTGGTTTATCGCTCGTCAAGGAAAGATGCAAATCAGATATTGTAAAAAGTGCCATACTATCTCTCCTATCAAGCAGATTTTAAGGGCAGATAAACTGCCCTTATTTGTTACATACCAAGTGTGTTTTTGATAAACTCGCTCATTTGAGTTTTTTCTATGCAATCCTTATGCAGAACCTCACGCGATTTAAGACCTGCGAGCGGTGCGGGGATTGCGGTGCCGGTGACTTCGCTCAACTTCTCTACCATATCAAATTCGCTGTCAGTGCCTTCTGTAGTGTCAACCGCAGTAAGTACGCTCTTTGCAAATTTATACGGAGATGCAGTTGAAACGATAACGGTTTGGGTGGTGTCGCCTGTGTTTTTCACATAGTCTTCGTAAACCTTAACAGCAACTGCGGTGTGAGTATCGCAAAGGTAGTTATAATCATTAAACATATGTTTGATTGTAGCCGCAGTTTCGGTATCATCACAACAACCGCCGACAAACTGACTTTTGAGTTTAGCAAGTACATCCTCTTCGATTTCGTATTTGCCGTTTTCGGAAAGTTCAGCCATAAGCTGTGCTACTTTCTTATCGTCACGGTTGTAAAGCTCGAATAAAAGTCTTTCAAGGTTGCTTGAAATAAGGATGTCCATTGACGGCGAAGTGGTTGTGAAGAAATCACGGTTACGGTCATAAACACCGGTGTTGATGAAATCGGTGAGAATGTTATTTTTGTTTGATGCGCAGATGAACTTGCCAATCGGAATACCCATTTGTTTAGCATAGTATGCGGCAAGAATGTTACCGAAGTTGCCTGTGGGGACAACGACATTGAATTTGTCGCCGTCAGAAAGTCTGCCTGATTTAACCAAATCGCAGTAAGCG
>JAXJSX010000010.1:0-3781 GCA_036309925.1 Acutalibacteraceae bacterium
AAAGCCCCTGAAATCAGGGGCTTTGAAGTTCTCCACTTATATATGTTTCGATTGTGCATATCATTTTTAGGTAAACAAAAATCATCAATGTACTTTAGCTATTCTAGGTACATTGATGATTATACTTTTCTTTTATTTTAGATACTTAATTCGTCAACAGTCATACTGTAACTGTCAAAAAATTCGTTCATAAAAATGTCCGCTTCGGGCAAATTCATTGAATTTATCGCATTTTCGATAGTGGCACGCGCATAATCAAAATCGCGGTTGCCCATTTTCTGCTCCTCAACGCATTTTATCAGTGCAGAAATTTTATCCGCCGCTTTTACAAGCAAAATCAGATCTTCATCCTGTGCAAGCAAGATGTCACGGTAGTCGCCTTGTAAATCTTCAGGCAAAAAGGTGAGCAGTTTCTCGTTTGCCTGTGTCTCTACTGATTTATACGCAGACTTTAGCCGTTCGTTATTGTATTTGACCGGGGTAGGCATATCACCCGTAAGGATTTCGCTTGAATCGTGAAAGAGTGCGATTGTTGCAACACGGTCGGCGTTATAATTTTTGCTGAGTCTGCGGTTGCCGATAACAGCGAGAGCGTGTGCGATTACCGCAACCTCGTGAGAATGGACACTCAGATTTTCATAAGAGGTGTTACGCATAAGTGCCCAGCGATTGATGAATTTCATTCGCGATAAAAACGCAAAAAACTTATTCTTCATCAACAGGAGCCTCAGTTTCAGTGGGTTGCGTGGTGGCCTGTGTGGTAGCTTGAGTCGGTTTTGTGGTGGTTGTAGTTGTAGTTTGAGTGGCCTTTTTGGTGGTTGTAGTTGTAGTTGTAGTAGTTTTTTCGACATCCTGAGAATTTACCTTGATTCTGATCATCGCAAATTCGACAACTTTTTCACCCGATTCGATTGACTGTTCGAGGACAACTCCGCCTTTTTCATTTGCGTCATAAACTTCTTGAACTACGATATTCTGATACATAAATCCGCTCTTACAAAGTTCGATGATTGCTTCATCTTCGAGCATATCCACAACATCGGGGACCTTAACCATACCGTTACCGATGCTGACTTCAAGTGTGATTTCGGTGCCTTTTTCAACTTTATCATCTTTTGTGACACTCTGCGAGAGAATTGTGCCTTTTTCGGAATCGTCGGTCTTTCTTTCCCAGATGATTTTAAAGTTTTCGTTAAGCTCAATCATTTCAGTGTCTTCAACCGATAAAATCTCCGATGCGGTATACTCAGTGAAGTCGGGAACTGTGATTTTACTTCTGTCTGCAACCGCACTTGAATAGTCGGGATTGCTGTCTGCGGAAGTTGTGTAACTTGTCGGGGTCGTATCATCACCGTTGTTGTTGAATACGGTTTTTGCAAAGATAAGTACGACTACTGACAACACAATAACTGTGATAACTGCAGCAACTGCAATATATTTTTTATTGCTGTTCTTTTTTCTCTTGCGAGTGGAAGTGCGGGGACGCTCCTCAGGCGTTCCTTGCTGTCTTGCCCGATTGACAACATTCGGTGCGGCAGAAAGTTCGTCACGGAAGTCTTCGATTGACTGTGTACGGTCATTGGGTAAAATCTGCAACGCATCTGCAAGTGCTGACAACGCATATGCAGGCAGTTCCTCTGCAATATCGGGCGGGATGATCATACGGTCATTGGTCACACGCTCTGTTGCATCGGGTGCAGGCGAGCCGATAAGTGTGCGGTAGATTACCGCTGCGACTGAATATACATCAGTCCACGCACCGCTGTCGCCATCAAAACCGTACTGTTCAATAGCCGCATAACCTTTAAAAAGTTCGGGGGCGAGAGTTGTGCGGGCAGTACGCAGATCTGAGATACAAAAACCGATAACTCGCAGTCTGCCATCTCTGCCGACGATCATAGTTTCAGGCGAAATGCCACGGTGAATTACGCCGACTGAATGAAGGGATGCGAGTGTCGAGAATACAGGCTTGAAAAGTCTGCACATTTGATTGTAGTTAAGTCTGCCGCCGTTGCGCACCAAAAAGTCACGAAGTGTGATATATTCGACCGCTTCGCTTATATAATATGCGGTGTCGTTTTGCTCGAAAATGTCATACACCGGCAGGATTGCTGACAAATTTCTCATTCGTGCAAGCACTCTTGCGAGCGACAAGAACTCGTTTTTATGAGTTACAAAACTGTCCGAATACTGCTCGCTTGCATATACATTTTCACCCTCACGGGTGCAAAGTCCTTTTGGGAAAAACTCACGGATAAACACGGGCGAATCAAGTTCTGCGTCGTAACCCATATAGGTAGCGCCTTCGCCGTTTGATGATAAAACCTTGCCGACTAAATATCTGTCTGACAAAATGGTTTTAATCTGTAAAAATTCGTCGGGATTGGCAGTACCGTCAAAACCGCATTTCCGGCATTGATCATCATCGGCTTTCGGGGACATACAGCCCGGGCAAAGTTCTGATAAATCAGTCATAATTACCTCCAAAGTTTTCGCCGTTATTCCTCCGGCAGATTATCAAGATTGTGCCATACATTCTGCACATCATCATTGTCTTCGAGCATATCGAGAAGTTTCTGCATTTTTGTCATCATTTCTTCATCGTCAATAGAGGAGAATGTTGACGGATAATATTCAGGTTGGCAGGTAAGGAACTCAGTGTATCCCTTTTTCTCAAGTGCTTCTCTGACTTCGCCGACACCGTTCGGGTCAGTGATGATTTCAAATACGCCGTCTTCAGCGTTGAAATCCTCTGCACCGCTTTCGAGTGCATCCTCCATAACCTTGTCTTCATCAAGTCCTTCAGCGTCGATTGCGATGTAACCTCGGCGGGAGAACATAAACATAACCGAGCCGGGTTGTCCCATATTACCGCCGCATTTATCGAAATAGTGGCGTAAATCGCCTGCGGTGCGGTTGCGGTTATCGGTTAAACATTCAACAACGACAGCGATACCGCACGGGCCGTATCCTTCGTATGTGATTTCCTCGTAATTGTCAGTCGAGCCTTCACCTGACGCCTTCTTAATAATACGGTCAATGTTGTCGTTGGGCACATTCAAAGACTTTGCCTTTGCGATACAGTCACGCAACTTTGAGTTGGAGTTCGGATCAGGTCCGCCCTGCTTTACGATGATTGACATTTCTCTTCCGATTTTAGTAAAAATCTTGGCTTTTGCCGCATCATTCGCACCCTTTTTGCGCTTGATGTTATTCCATTTAGAATGTCCTGACATAATAATTTACTCCTTTATTTCAAAACATATGATAAAAAATTACATACATAGTTGATTGTATTATATCACACTATTTTTATATTTTCAAGTGCTTTTTGCGTAAAATTACAGGTGCAGCTGTTCAATTGTATCATAACACCTTGACAAGCGGGAAATTGTGGAGTATAATGTAAAAATCACAAAGCAAAGGAGAATTTTATGAAAAAAGCAGTATCTTTAGTAATCAGCTTGCTCTTGATCATCGGTATAGTTCCGATTTCAGCAAGCGCAGAAACCACATCCATCACACAAGACGGTATTGAATATTTAATTAATACCGAAACAGGCGAGGCGGAGGTTTATTATGCATATTCAGGTATCGTAACTGCCGACATCCCATCCGAAATCAACGGTTATCCGGTGACAAGTATTGGTAATTTTGCGTTTTTTAATTGCACATCACTCACCGAAGTCACAATCGGGGGCAGCGTGACAAGTATTGGTGAGTATGCGTTTTCTGATTGCAAATCACTCACCGCAGTCACAATCGGGGACAGCGTGACAAG
>JAXJSX010000011.1:0-3891 GCA_036309925.1 Acutalibacteraceae bacterium
ACGGCAAAATTTCAATCGCTGATGCTCGTGCAATCCTCGTTTTAATCGCAAACGGCCAATAAATCCAATAAAACAAAAACCTCCGATTTTTCGGAGGTTTTTCTTTATATGCGGAAGGATTTTAAAAACGGGGATGGCTGAGTGTGTCAATTCCCCGTTTCTTATGTGATGGAAAGTTTGCAAAAATATTTGATTATGCGTTTTCCGTTGATTTAACTATGCTGATGGACGAATGGCTGTTACGAACCATTCAGATGCCACTTTGTTTTTTGAAAAAAGAGCTAAAATTAGCGATTTTTTATTTTTTTAAAAAATATTATTAGTTCGATAAATTGGAATTTATCAGCTAATTTAAAATTTCACATTTTTATTGAATTTGGCCTTCGCCCGATCTTCAAAAATATAGCCTTGTGCAATGGTTCAAATTCAAACTAACGAAGATTTTGGTGATATACACGCTTTTGGTAAAAGATCACGGCAAAGCCGTGTATATCATCCGCAACTTGTTGCGGTATATCATCAAAACGAAAGTTTTGTATATCATCATTGCGAAAGCATGTTTTTAATACACGCTGACGCGTGATGATATGCAGTCCTGACGGACTGATGAGATACAACGATAGCAACGCTATCGTTGATGATATACCATTGCTTTCGCAATGGATAAAAAAAAATCGACTTGTTTTCACAAGTCGATTTTTTTGGCTGTTACGAACGATTATGATGCCAACTTAAAGTTGGTCTTTTGTAATTATTAAAACGCTCTTGAAACTTGACCACCTATTTTAACATAAGCCTCAAATTCACCATTGCTTGGTGGGAGCGGATGGGTGCTCTGCACCTCTTGATTTTTTGACCGCCGCGGGCAGTTTGCAAAAAATCTGCGTTACTCAAGGCTTCACCGTCCTGTTTCGACCAAAACAAACCATTATGATGCCGCCTTACTTTCCGTCTAACAAATCATCAACGACCCGACAAATTTCATTATAGTCCGTTTTGGGTAACAGATATGTATGCCTATCGTTTCGGCTTGGATTCCAGCTTGTTACCATGTCTGCATCAACTGATATTTTCCCAAATTCGTGATAATTCCAGTATACGCCGGGACGGATAGCCTCTAAAACCGCGGTATGATCCCAACTGCAACGCCCCTTATCGTTGTTGTGCAGTTGATAAGCCAGCGCAACAGGGTCGCCCTCTTTGGCTCTTTTTGCATACCCTACCATCGAAACGATGTAGGTTCCGATTTCGTAACTGGATAAAGTCAATTCACCGTGCCAATTTTCAAAAACGTTTTTTGCGGTTTCGTATCCACTGCCTTTTATATTATATTCCCAGGTCATAATATGATGATTTGGGTTGCCAGATTCATAAAGAATCATGGGCCAACTTTCAAAAAATCTTCCGCCCATAACCACAGTTCGTACAAGTTTTTTCGCTATTAATTCCTTACCACTCAGGCTGCAAATATCGTCCGGTTCACTTAACATCAGTCTTTCCATAGAGTTTAAATTACCGGTAACAATCAATGTAACGCTGTTGTCCTCTGCAGCAGCTAAAGTTTTTCTCATCAATGTCAAGGTGTCCTCAGGCCTATTTTTTGTGCTGTGGGTATTGGCTGGATAACTGTTCTGACATCTTTCGCAAAGTTCCGCCGCATATACGCCGCGTGGATTGTCGGAGACCTCATTAGCATAATTTATTCCTATCGGGACCTCACGACCGTAAAAACGATTAATTGCATCAATACAGCCTGCATAATAGGGCGAACTATTGCAATGGGTAACGGCTAATAATTTGGCTTCGCCCTTATCGCAAAGCCGATGAATCAATGCAAGGGCCCCCGCGTCATCGCAGTCTACTCCGATGTCTGTATCAAAAATAATCTGAATTGGCTTTTTATTTTCCATAAAAATCCCCTTTTCATAACCACTTATCAATATCTGCCTTATTTACACTTACTTTAATTTGGCTGTATTTACCGATGAAATCAGCATTATTTACTTTCAGACATTTGCACCACTTCCCTTGTAGCCATTATACTATAGTTTTAAGTGAAGTTACGGCGTTACCGCAGTGAAGTTATAGCTAACGCCTTCGTGAAGTATTGTTCTTCGCACAAAGTGAAGTTAAGTGTGCCACTCACGCCCGCAGGCACTTAACGATGCGTGGCATCGCTTCACTCACCGAAGGTGTGCTTATCGTGCCGTATCAGTTATGTTTTCTCTTTCTAAATTCTAACGGATTTTCGCCGTGTATTTCTTTGAATATTTTGCGGAAATAGGTCTCATTTTCATAACCCACATCACGAATGATTTCCCCAATTGATAAGTCCGAGTGAAATAATTTGTTTGTCGCAATATCGCATCTCTTTTTTTGCAAATATTTAGTAAACGACTCACCGGTCAACTTTTTCACAAGCGTTCCGGTATAAACTGTCGAATAGCCCAATTGAACTGCCAATTCGTCCAAATTCGCCGTTTTAATATTATTTTTAACATATTTTTCTATTTCTCTTTGCAAACAACGTGATTTGTTGCTCATCCTATTGGATTTCAAAATCTTTGATGCCCGAATCACTTCATCAGCATTGGGGATTGATGGTGCTGCACCTTTTTTTGAAACGGCTATCGCAGCAGCAATAGAAGCATTTCTTAAAACGTCTGTATAATGAATACCTTTTGCGATACCTGAGACAAAATAACCCGTAAAAGTATCTCCTGCCGCTGTTGTGTCAATAGGTTCTACTTCATAGGCTGTTTGATATATATGCACATCCTTATCAATGAAAACACTTCCGTTCACACCTAATGTAAGCATAACTTTAAGAGCTGGATAATGCTCTTTTAAAAAAACTATACTTTTCTCAATTTCTTCAAAACCCGTGATAGCTTTTGCTTCAACCTCATTTAAAATAAGGTAAGATAGCTTATTAAAATCTATTCGGTCAATATATTGATTATATGGAGATGGATTTAAAATGATTGTCATGGATTTTTCAAAGGCTTTTTCTACAATATAATCCACCTCGTTAATCTCATTTTGAAGCAATATTATATCGCCATCATTGAAACACTCTAACACATTATCAATATACTCTTTGGTTAGCAATTTATTTGATCCAGGATAAAGAAAAATTGAATTCTCTCCCTTGGCACTAACTTGAATAATCGCATGTCCGTTTTTTGCATTAATCTTTTGCAAAAAATTAACGTTGACACCGCTATCTGACAATATGTCCTTTAAAAAAGTTCCATCAAAACCTACAAAACCCGCATGATATACTACGGAACCTGCTTTGGCAACGGCTATTGATTGATTAAGCCCCTTTCCACCAGGGAAAGTTTCCAGGCAATCAGTCGACTCTGTTTCTCCTTCTTTAACAATATGATCAAGCGAATAAACATAGTCAATATTGCAAGATCCAAAATTTAAGATTTTCATTATCATCGCCGCCTCCAATATCATTATATCACAAGGCCAAAAATGCACAAGAACTATTTTAACGAAAAAATAGACCTGACGCAACATTTTGATAAATATACGCAAAAAGCAATCCGCTACTACTTTTTAGTTACCAAAAATCCGAGTGTTTCGGAGAAAAGTGAAGAGTGAAGAGGTAAGAGTGAAAAAGTAAAAATCCCCGTTCTTACGAACGAGGATTTTTGGTGGGAGCGGGTGGATTCGAACCACCGAAGTCAGAGACAACAGATTTACAGTCTGCCCCCTTTGGCCACTCGGGAACACTCCCACATAATATAAAATTGTAATAATTCCGCTCTATTGAGCGGAATTACTGGAGCTGGTGGACGGACTCGAACCCCCGACCTGCTGATTACAAATCAGCTGCTCTACCAACTGAGCTACACCAGCGTTTCATCGCCTATATAA
>JAXJSX010000012.1:0-1740 GCA_036309925.1 Acutalibacteraceae bacterium
ACTTTACACAATCATTTTTTACTTTTTCAACATTAAACATAAAATCACCTCAGATGATATTGATTTGACAAGATGCCATTGAGTCAAGCGCACTTTTGTGAAGTTGCGGTGTCACTCCCGCGCAACAACTGCTGTCGACTGTGATTTGAGCGTTCGGGAGAGCATTTTTGAGAATTATCGCATTTGAGATAACACAAATGTCGGTGCATAGACCGATTATAGTGATGTTTGCGGTTTTATCTTTAACGAGTTCGGGTAACTTCATTGTACCGAAAGTTGACTTTTCAATAGTTGTATAGTCTTTACCGCAAAGTGCAGATTTAATACAGGGGTGTATATCCCAGCCGGCTGTACCCTTAATGCAATGCGGTACAGGCAAATTTTTGCCCTCAGGAGTGTTTAAATAGTCATCAAAATGCGTGTCCATTGTAACTATAATATCGCCCTTGAAAGTACGAATTTTATCTACCGCTGTCGGAATTATATTGACCGCTTCATTTGTGCCGAGTGCGCCGTTTACAAAGTCGTTTTGAATGTCAACAACGATTAAAACATCACTCATTTTATCACCCATTTTTTTAAATTATAGCACCGTTTAAATTACTTGTCAAGGTAGTGATGTAATAGTTTTTATTGAAGATTGCCACGCTTGACAACACATTTTTAATATGTTATCATATGAGTGCTTTTATAGGAGGGATTATATGTCACGAAACCCCTTTAAAAATCTGACTAAATTCGAGTGGTGCCTATGGATAATGAGCTTGCTTGCTGTGTGCACATCACTACTATTCGGGTCGGAGGACTATTTATCGTTTTTTGCGTCAATGATCGGCGTCACCGCACTCATTTTCGTCGCCAAAGGAGATATTTACGGGCAGATACTAACCGTCATTTTCAGCATACTTTATGGTATTGTATCCTATACTTTTTGCTATTACGGGGAAATGATAACCTACCTCGGTATGTCATTGCCTGCTGCTTTGATGTCTGTATTCACCTGGCTTAAAAACCCTTATAAAGAGGATAATTCCGAAGTCAAGGTAAATAAAATAAAACTGCCCGAATACCTATTCCTTGCAATACTCGCAGGCACCGTCACAATTATGTTTTACTTTATCCTGAGGTATTTTAATACACCGAATTTATTGTTCAGCACAATTTCTGTTACTACAAGTTTCGGTGCATCATATCTGCTAATGCGCCGCAGTCCGTACTACGCTGTCGCTTATGCGTGTAATGATATCGTGCTAATTGTGCTTTGGGTGCTTGCGACAATAGAGAGCATTTCATACATATCAATGGTTATTTGCTTTATAATGTTCCTGGCAAACGATGTTTACGGCTTTTATAATTGGCGAAAAATGAGAAAACACCAGATCTGACGGTTGCAGATAATGGTTGTTTTATGTTCACAAACGAGCGATGAAGAAGGGCAGAAATACAGATACGAAAACGCTTAATGTGCATATTTTTATATCCCAAATGATGAAATTCCTCAGAAAATCGTAGAATCAGTATATTAAATTTTGTCCGAAAAACCGCATTGCAATGCGGTTTTTGGAGGATTGAAAAAATTTTTTAAAAAAATTTTAAAAAAAGGCTTGACAAATCGGAAGTTTTAATATATAATAGTTTTTGTCGTCAGGGAGAAACACCTTGAAGACAAGGCAACGTGGAGGCTTAGCTCAGCTGGGAGAGCATCTGCCTTACAAGCAGAGGGTCACAGGTTCGAGCCCT
>JAXJSX010000013.1:0-6213 GCA_036309925.1 Acutalibacteraceae bacterium
ATAGAGCGAAGCGAACGCCCCCCCGGCCGAGCCGGAGTCAATTATCCCGTATTGAACAATGCACAAAATCAAACTTGCTACTAATCGCAATTTAGTTGGGATATTGTCGAACCTTTTTTTGGGGAGACTGGGGGCGTTCCCACTGTTCTCCACCGTTAGATGAAATCACATTCAATCGCACCCACCACCATAGTGTTCACTATTAGTTATTACTTTTTCCAAGAGTCTTTCAATGCGACAACTCGGTTGATAATGATATTTTCATCAGTCGATTTTGTGTCCTTGCAAAAATATCCTTGACGCATAAACTGGAAAGTATCGCCGACATTCGACTTTGCAACATCCTCGCCGACTTTACAGCCATTGAGAATAACCATCGAATTTTCGTTTAAATGTTCGGTAAAATCGTTTACGCCGCTCTCATCAGACGGGTTTTCAACATTGAAAAGGCGATCGTAAAGTCTGACTTCGGCATCAACGCAATGCTCTGCTGAAATCCAATGAAGCGTACCTTTAACCTTGCGCTTATCAGGGGTTTCACCGCCGAAAGATTCGGGATCGTATGTCACGTGGATTGCGGTAATTTCGCCGTTTTCATCACGGTCAGCACCGCAAAAACGCACATAATATGCGCCTTTCAAGCGCACTTCATTGTCCGGGGTAAGTCTGAAAAAGCCTTTCGGCGGATTTTCGGAGAAATCCGAACGCTCAATGTAAATTTCCTTTGTGAAATATACAGTCTTATCGCCAAGTTCGGGTTTATTCGGATTTACCGGAACCTTGATTTCATCCACCTTGCCGTCGGGGTAATTGTCAACAATCACCTTCACGGGATCCAGCACCGCCATAGTGCGATCTGCATTTTCGTTTAAGTTATCTCGAACGCAGGACTCAAGCAATGAATAATCAATTACGCTGTTCGCCTTTGACACACCGATTTTATCCACAAAATCACGCAGTGCCGCCGCAGGATACCCGCGTCTGCGCATACCGCAAAGGGTAGCCATACGGGGATCGTCCCAGCCGTCAACAAGACCGTCTTTAACCAAACGCAGACATCTGCGCTTACTTGTAACGGTATAGGATAAATTCATTCTCGCAAACTCGATTTGTCTGGGCGCCTCCTGCCAATCAAGTTGTTTAAGCGGCCAATCGTAAAGCGGGCGATGATCTTCAAATTCGAGCGTACAAAGCGAATGTGTAACCTTTTCAGCCGCATCAGACAGCGGATGTGCAAAGTCGTACATCGGATAAACACACCACTTGTCACCTGTACGATGATGTGTAACGCCCTTTAAAATGCGGTAGATAATCGGGTCACGCATATTCATATTCGGGGATGCCATATCAATTTTAGCACGCAATACCTTTTCGCCTGTATCAAATTCACCCTCGGTCATTCTGCGGAACAAATCAAGGTTTTCTTCAACCGAACGGTCACGGTACGGGCTGTTTTTTCCCGCCTCTTTAAGTGTACCGCGATACTCGCGGATTTCATCGGCATTAAGGTCATCGACATATGCCTTGCCCTGCTCAATGAGTTTAACTGCACAATCGTAAATCACATCGAAATAGTCGGAGGCGTAGTAGATGTTATCAATTTTAAATCCGAGCCACTTAATATCCTCAATGATAGCGTCAACATACTCGGTATCTTCTTTTGTGGGGTTTGTGTCGTCAAGGCGCAGATTGCATACACCGCCGTATTTTTCGGCTGTGCCGAAGTCAACGCAAATAGCCTTTGCGTGACCTACGTGCAAATATCCGTTAGGTTCGGGCGGAAAACGGGTCTGTACTCGATTATATACGCCCTCAGCTAAATCTTTATTTATAAATTCTTCAATAAAATTAGTGGGTGTCACTTCGTTCATATTTTTCTTCCTTTCGCACTCTAAATCGCATTTATCGCATCAGTCAAACGAGCAGTCACACGGTCTTTGCCGAGCAGTTTCATAATTGCGCAAAGGTCCGGAGTGTTAGTTCTGCCTGTCACTGCAACACGGATGATCGTACTTACATCGCCCACATGCCCTTTGAATTTATCAGGCTCCGCCTTATACGCCTTAACATCGGGTGAAAATCCAAGCGGCTCGCAGATGGATTTAACTTTCGCAAACCATTCGTCTTTATCGTCGTCGGCACTGTAAATTTCCGCATATTTATTGAGCACCGCTTTTACATCGTCAACCGCTATATGTTCGGGGTATGTGTATTCGGGGCTGAATAAACTGTCGAAGAAATATTCGGTATACGCACGCACTTCATCCCATTTTGCGATATCTTTACGCGGTTTTTTGTTGCCTCTGTCAATTGAGAATATACCAACTGTATAATCTTTGTCGGCGGTGAGTAAATTATAATACTCTTCGTCAAATTCCTTTGCCCATTCGATTACAAGATTTGAAACCTTTTCGGCGGTGAATTTAGAAATTATATTTTTGGATACATCGCACAGTTTCATATAGTCGAAAAGCGAGCCTGCGGGGTTCATTTTCTTGACTGAGAATTTGAAATCCTGCGGTGGTAAATCGGGGTTCGCTCTGCGCCAATCTTCAAAATTTGAATTTAAGACTGTCATTAAATATTCATACACCGATTCGACAGGGAACCCTTCAGCTTTATAATAAGAAAGCGCAAGTTCGGGATCTTTACGCTTTGACAGCTTGCGCTTTGAATTGCCGTCCATCTTCATAAGCGGGCCGATATGCACATATTTGGGCACTTTAAAGCCGAGTGCGCGGAACAGTTGAATATGAAACGGCAGAGTTGAGAGCCATTCATCTCCACGAACGACATGGGTAGTGCGCATCAAATGGTCGTCTACTGCGTGGGCGAAATGATAAGTCGGGATACCGTCAGACTTTAAAAGCACGTGGTCAATATCGTTCTCGGTGAGTTCCAAATTGCCTTTGATAAGGTCGGTGAACTTGATTTTATTTTCAATCGAGCCGGTTGAACGGAAACGCAGTACCCACTGCTCACCCGCATCTAACTTTTGCTTAATCTCCTCAATCGAGCGGTCACGCCAGATCGCCCATTTACCGTAATATCCGAAGTTTTCCTTGTTTTGCTCCTGCAGGGCGTGATTTTGCTCTAATTCCTGTTCGGTGCAAAAGCAAGGGTATGCCATACCGTCTAAAACGAGTTTTTTGGCATAAACGTGGTAAATATCACGGCGCTTGCGCTGACGGTAAGGGCCGTATTGTCCGATTTCGCCGTCTGCGGTTACGCCTTCATCAAAGTTAATTCCGTAGTGTCCCACACCGTCGATAAGCATTTCGACTGCGCCTTCAACCTCACGCTTTGCATCAGTATCTTCAACGCGCAAAAACAGTACGCCGTCAGACTGATGCGCCATACGCTCAGATGTCAGTCCCTGCACAAGATTGCCAAGATGCACAAAACCTGTAGGGCTGGGTGCCATACGGGTGATAACCGCGCCCTCTTTGTTTTGTCTTGCGGGATATTTTTCTTCTAACTGTTCGGGAGTCATTGTGACATTCGGGAACAGTAAATCTGCAAGTGCTTTATAGTCCATTAAACTCTTTCCTTTCCTATGTAAAAAGCAATAGTTACATTTTATTATGACATAAATGCGCCAAAATAGCAACACTTTTTTCATATAATGTTGAAATAAAACTTGAATTATAACTCACGCTGATATATAATAGATTTAATAGTAGAATAGGAGAGTTGTGCGTGGATGTAAATGTAGGCGACATTGTCGAGATGAAAAAACCGCACCCGTGCGGATGTAAGCGGTTTGTACTGCTTCGTGTGGGTATGGATTTCAAAATAAAATGTGAAAAATGCGGTCACGAAATTATGTTACCGCGTTCAAAATGTGAAAAAAATATCAGAAAAGTTTTTGTAAAGGAAGATTGATTATGTACGATAAATTAAAAGAAGTCGAGGCGCGTTTTGAACAGCTCGAAAACGAACTGTCAAACCCCGATGTTGTCAGCGATATTGACCGCTACACATCTATAATGAAAGAAGTCAAGCACTTAACCCCGATTGTTGAAAAATACCGTGAATATTCCTCGGCTAAAACATCAATGGAAGAAGCTAAAATGATGCTCGACGAGGGCGGTCTTGATCCCGATTTCAAGGCACTTTGCGAAGAAGAATACGAACAGGCAAAGGTGAATATTGAAAAATTTGCAGACGAACTTAAAATTCTGCTGTTACCGCGTGATGAAAACGACGATAAGAACGTTATTATGGAAATCCGCGGCGGTGCAGGCGGTGAAGAGGCGGCACTTTTTGCGCAGACTCTGACTCGTATGTATATGATGTATGCCGAATCACAGCGTTGGAAATTTGAGATTTTATCTGCAAACGAAACAGGCCTTGGCGGATACAAAGAAGTCACTTTCTCAATTTCGGGTGACGGGGCGTATTCCCGCTTAAAATTCGAGAGCGGCGGACACCGTGTTCAGCGTGTCCCCGAAACCGAATCGCAAGGCAGAATCCACACTTCTGCAGTTACCGTTGCGGTATTGCCCGAAGCGGAAGATGTCGAAGTTGACATCAATCCCGCAGACTTGCAGATTGATACCTACCGTTCGGGCGGTGCAGGCGGTCAGCACGTAAATAAAACCGAGTCTGCTATCCGTATCACACACATCCCCACAGGTACCGTTGTTGAATGTCAAGACGAGCGTTCACAGCACAAAAACAAGGATAAAGCAATGAAAATTCTGCGTTCGCGTATCTACGAGAGAATGATGCAAGAACAGCAGGACGAAATCGCATCTGCAAGAAAATTGCAGGTAGGTTCAGGTGACCGTTCAGAACGAATCCGCACCTACAATTTCCCACAGTCACGCGTATCTGACCACAGAATCGGGCTGACTCTCTACAAATTGGAGCAGATTTTAAACGGTGACCTTGATGAAATCATTGATTCGCTCATCGCTGCCGATCGTGCAGAAAAATTAAAGGCAAACGGCGATGAATAATCTTAAAACACAAATTCTCACAGACGATGAAATCGGTATAAAATCGGCGGCGCAAATCATAAAACAAGGCGGTATTGTCGCATTCCCGACTGAAACGGTATATGGACTGGGTGCGAATGCGTTTGACAGTGACGCCTGCCTTAAAATCTACAAAGCGAAAAACAGGGCGGCTGATAATCCTCTGATAGTGCATATTTCGCAGATTTCTCAACTGCCCGAACTTGTCAAAGACATTCCGAGAAAAGCACAAATTCTCGCCGAAAAATTTTGGGGCGGACCGCTGACACTCATTATGAAAAAAAGCGAAAAAGTGCCCTCAACCGTCACTTGCGGGATGGACACTGTTGCTGTCAGACTTCCCCTACACCCCACAGCAAAGCGGTTGATTGAACTTGCAGGTGTGCCGATTGCCGCACCGAGTGCAAATCTATCCGGGTCGCCGAGTCCTGTGACTGCACAGCATTGTATCAACGATTTAACAGGCCGTGCAGATGCCATAATCAACGGTGACGATTGCGATTGCGGTGTTGAATCGACTATTTTGTTAATGACTGCAGAGCCGCCCGTATTACTTCGTCCGGGACTTGTAACTGTTGAAGAAATTGAAGAGGCTATCGGGGAAATTCGTATTGATAAAGCGGTATTAAATCCGCTTTCCGACGGGCGTGCGGTACTTTCCCCGGGTCTTAAATACAAACACTATTCTCCGAAAGCACGGGTTATTATAGTCGAGGGCGAAAGTGCCGATTACATCAATTATGTAAATAAAAATGCCGATAACGATACGCTCGCACTGTGTTTTGAAAACGAGCGTGATAAAATAAAGTCAAAGGCGATTGCGTACGGCAAGGAAAATGACGGTAAATCGCAGGCGCACGGACTTTTTTCCGCTCTGCGTCTGGCGGACGAGATGGGCGCACAAACCGTGTTCGCGCATTGTCCTGACAGTCACGGCGCAGGACTTGCGGTTTTGAACAGACTTCTGCGTGCCGCAGGGTTTGAGAAGATAAGAGTTTGATTGTGCGCCGTTGGTTAAACTAATAGTGAATAACTATGGTGTCCGCTAACGCGGACAGATTGTTCTCCCCCATAAGATGAAATCACATTCAGACGAAACGACTACAGCGTGCGTAACAATCCCCTTGAACTCCACAAACTCTAATGGGTCTTGGGCGGTAGATGCTTTCTGAATGGCAGAGGGCATCCCCCAAGTCGTTGAGGGGTGAGCAAATCAGAGACAAGACTACAA
>JAXJSX010000014.1:0-17833 GCA_036309925.1 Acutalibacteraceae bacterium
GGATAATTGACTCCGGCTCGGCCGGGGGGTGGGGGCGACTGTACTCTACCATCGGTTGTGTGCAAATTTATGTTATGAGCAAACGAAGAGGATTTAAATCCATCGCCGCAGGCGATACCTTGCGTATTCACTATCAAATTCGCCTGTGGCAATCTACTTTTAACAAACACTTTTCAAAAAATTAACTTGGTTAAAATGCGGTCCTTTCGGCAGAATATTGTTGAAAGGATTTTTGATATTATGTACAAAGATATTGAAATAAATATTTCCGCAATAAAAAATTTATTGCCTGTGGATGATAGTTTTGACATTATTTTGCGTGAACTTTATATATCAAGCACACGCGCGTGTTTATTGTTCATTGACGGATTTGCCAAAGACGATGTTATGGTACACGTGATGAAAGAACTGCAAGGCGCAAAGCCCGAACAAAACAAAGATGTTTTTCCGTTGCTTTTACAAAAAGTTCCGTATATTGAAGTATCACGAAAAAAGGACATTGAAGAAGCAGTAAACGCAGTGCTGTGCGGTCAGATAATGCTGATTGTGGACGGTTGCAGTACCGCTGCGTTGATAGATGCACGAGAGTACCCTGCACGCGAGCCGAGTCAATCGCATATTGAAAAAGTCACACGAGGTCCGCGTGACGATTTGGTTGAAACGGTTGTCCTTAACACCGCTCTTATTCGCCGAAGAATACGCAACCGCTCGCTGACATTCAAAATGTGCACAGTCGGCAATGACTCTAAAACCGATGTAGCGGTGGGGTATCTGGGCGACAGGGCAGATAAGAAACTTGTGAAATCTGTTGTTAAAAAGTTAGAAAGTATTGATGTGCCTGCGCTGACAATGGGTGAAAAATCACTCGAAGAATTGCTTGTTAAAAAGCGGTGGTATAATCCGTTACCGATTTTTCGGGTGTCTGAACGTCCTGACACGATCGCCGCACATTTAGTTGAAGGACACATTGTAATTATTGTAGATACTTCCCCGACTGCGCTGATACTGCCCGCATCAATATTTTATTTCACGCAGTATATTGAAGACTATTTTCAGCCGCCGCTGATTGGCACAATAACCCGACTTTTCAGATTTCTTGCAATCTTCTTTGCAACCTATGCCATTCCTTTATATATGCTGATTTGTCGTGGAAATTTACCCATTGCAGATTTTTTAATACCGCAAGTGGATAAATACGGCGCACTTACGATGTTCTGGCAGTTAGCGTTACTCGAACTCGGTCTTGAAGGACTTAAAATGTCCTCCCTGCACACTCCGCAAAATCTTCAAGCCGCATTTTCGATTATAGGCGGTTTGATACTCGGTGACCTTGGCGTATCAATAGGGATATTCAGTCCTAATGCGATTTTTTTGAGTGTTGCATCTGCGATTGCCAATCATTGCGTGCCAAATCCCGAACTGGGCAACGCAGTACGCATTTTCCGTTGGCTCGGACTTATATTATCCGCACTTTTAGGATGGTACGGCTTTGCTTTAAACATCATTTACAAGACGGTATTGATAGTCACCACAAAGACATTCGATCGCACCCGCAGATACACCTGGCCCCTTTATCCTTTCAACTTAAAAGCACTTTTGCATCTTTTATTCCGCTATCCTGCTTACTCGGTTGAGGGTAAAGACGAGAAATAAATTTGAATTTTGAGCGGTAGTAAAAAGGTGAGAAAACATCCCATAAAATCGGTATCGGCTTTAAAATACAAAGTTCCGACCGTTTCAGATAAAACAATGTAATTTCTCCGATTTTCCCGCGTGTCATACTAAACGAAAGTGCATATGCACGCCCGACACTTTCCCCTTGTGATATTAAAACGGGCACAGCGAAAGTGCGTTGGTAGATAAGCGCAAAAACAAATATCAGCGTAAGTGCCGCACCTAAAAGCAATGGGAAAAGTTCACGGTAAACAGCGGTGATTAAAAGCAGTAAAATCGGAGAAAAAACCGTGGATATTAAAATTGTTTTTATCAGCAACGCAAGCATTGCACGATAGTAAAGTTTGAACGATGAAAGCACCGCAAACGGTGATGTCACCCCGCCTGTGCGGTATTTAAAAAGGTTTAGCGGATACAAAATAAAAATTCTAAACGGCAGATAGATTATGAACGCAAACAAAAAATCCACTCCGCCTGAAAGAATCACGCTCCACACGCACGCGCTGATAATGACTAATACTCGTGAGAATGTCAAAATCAGTTCAAATCCGAAAAGTTTACTGTATTTTATTGTTCACGCCTCCATTCACGCGCACTGATGAATATCAGCAAAACTGCAAAAATTTTGCCGATAACAACACCTCCGAGCCACTTCAAAAGAAGATACCCGACTCCCGCGCCGAGTATACCGAAAATTGCGGTAAATATTACGGCGCGGTATTTAATTTTACCCTGTGTTGCGTAAATTATCACCGACATTATTGCGACAGGTATGAAAAACAGCAGATTTGTCAGTTGTGCAGTCTCCTGTGCCACCCCT
This sequence comes from Acutalibacteraceae bacterium, assembly GCA_036309925.1. Taxonomy (GTDB): domain Bacteria; phylum Bacillota; class Clostridia; order Oscillospirales; family Acutalibacteraceae; genus RUG14109. Next base: position 2,495 of record JAXJSX010000014.1, read on the forward strand.
AAAAACGCACATAATATAACAATTAAAATTCCGCCGCCGCCCACTCCGAGCGAACCTGCAACGCCGGATAATACACCTGCCAGCGCATATATAATAAAGTTAAGCAAGAAGCATCCGCACCCCCGCATAGATTAGTAAAACCGAGAAGATTTTTCGCAGTACATTTGCGCTGATTTTTTTCATTATATATGTGCCGAGCAACGCTCCTATCAGCCCGAACGGAATTAAAATCATCAAGTTGCCTGAAGTTTCAATCTGCCCTGAAAAAATATACACGCACGCGCTGATGATACATAACGGCAAAATAAGCGCGACAGAATTTATATGCGCACTTTTTCGGTCACCCAGCAGACTTGTGAGTATCGGCACTGCAATCATACCGCCGCCCGCTCCGAGCATACCGTTTACAACTCCCACAGCAAATCCGCCGAACACGCAAAGTAAGACATTTTTATCTGTTTTCATAGCATCACCGTGAATATTTTATCCGCATTTTTTTGAAATATTTAGTAATATGCCCGAAAGATTAAATGTTGACAATTTTGCATAGGAGTGTTATAATGTAGATAAAATCGGTAATTATAGCGTTTTTTATATTTTAGATGCATTTAAGGAGTCTTTTTAATGGTTAAAAGTATGACCGGTTACGGCAGATATTCCGAAATTATCGGCAATTACGATATCACCGCCGAAATAAAATCGGTTAATCATAAATTTTTTGAGTTTTCCTGTAAATACCCCCGTCAGTACGGCTTTTTAGAGGAAAAATTAAAGTCTTTCTGCTCACGCAAGATCAGTCGAGGCAAGGTTGAAGTTTATGTCAGTATTCAGGAATTAGAGTCGCAGAATGTCACGGTATCTGTTGATACTGCACTCGCAATGTCCTACAAAAACGCCCTCGCTGAAATTGCCGAAAAATGCTCGCTTTCATCGGAAATCAAACCTGATATTATCGCGCGTTTCCCCGATGTTTTAAAAGTCACAAAGCAGGACTGTGACGAAGAGGAACTCACTTTGGCTGTTTTGACTGTATTATCAAAGGCGGTTGATTCATTCATCGAAATGCGTCAGCGTGAAGGTGAAAACTTAAAGTGCGATGTTTTGGAGAAATGCGAAGTTGTACTTCAAAATGTATCGTTTGTCGAACAAAATTCGGATAAGACCGTTAATGCTTACCGCGCTCGCCTTGAAAGTAAAATCAAAGAGTTGATTGCAGATACATCTGTTGACGAACAGCGTTTACTTACAGAAACCGCAATCTTTGCAGACAAAGTCGCAGTCGATGAAGAAACTGTTCGTTTGCGCAGTCATATCGGTCAGGTTTCCGCATTGTTTGAGTCTGATGAACCTATCGGCAGAAAACTCGATTTTATTGTTCAGGAAATGAACCGTGAAACAAATACAATCGGTTCAAAATGTTCCGATTTTGAAATTGCAAAACGCGTTGTTGAGATGAAATCGGTTATCGAAAAAATCCGCGAGCAAATTCAGAATATCGAATAATATGAAACTGATAAATATAGGATACGGCAACCTTATAAATGCCGACCGCATTGTAACGGTTGTATCGCCTGACGCTGCGCCTGTGAAACGAATGGTTGCAGAGGCAAAGGAACACGGTGCGCTGATTGATGCAACTTGCGGTAAAAAGACAAAGGCTGTCATCTTAACCGACAGCAACCATATTATACTCACCGCGCTTTCTTCAGATAAATTACAATTAAGAGCGCAAGAGGAGGACGAAAATGAATAAAGGAAGTTTATTTATAGTTTCTGCGCCGTCAGGGTGCGGTAAAGACACGGTGCTCACCGAACTTTTCAAAATCGCACCGCAAATAAAATTTTCAATTTCCTGTACTTGTCGGCCTGAACGCTCGCCTGCGGACAGAGAAAAATATCACTTAATATCACGCGAGCAGTTTTTACATATGCTTGACAACAACGAATTGCTCGAACACAACGAATACAACGGAAATTTCTACGGCACACCGAGAAAGCCCGTTGAAGACTGGACAAACAGCGGTTCTGATGTCATTTTGGAAATCGACATTAACGGTGCTGCAAATGTTAAACGTGTAATGCCGGAGGCTGTGAGCATATTCATAATGCCGCCGTCATTTTCGGCACTCGAACAGCGACTTCGCGGCAGAGGGACTGAAAGCGAAGAGGAAATTCAAAATCGCTTAAAAATCGCCGCTGAAGAGTTAAGCCACGCGAATGAATTTGATTATATCTGCATAAATGACAGTATCAGTCAATGCGTGGACGATATTTTATCGGTTATAAAGGCTCAGTCTTTTACAAATAATAAAATGAAAAAATTTATACAAGAGGTGGAGAAAGATGCTGAATCCTTCAATAGGTAAACTTATTGGTATTTACGAAAGCCGTTATCAACTCGTTCTTGATGTTGCGAAATACGCAAGATACATTTCTGAACAGGCAGACGAAAAGGGCGAAATTTTGGTTGAAAAACCGGTCAATGTTGCTCTTAATAAACTCGCGTCAAAATACGATAACAACAAGTAAAAAAAGTCAGGGCTTCCCTGACTTTTCCGCTAATTTATGACTATGGAAAAGTTTTTATGTGCGCAAATTTATGTTGAGCAGACAACGATAAACTTTGATAAAGCGTTTGATTATCGCGTGCCGCTCGATTTTGCGGATAAAGTCTTTATCGGGCAGAGGGTTGTTGTACCGTTCGGCAGAGGCAATAAAAAGCGTAACGGTATTATCCGCAATTTAATTTTTGAATATGAGTCTGAAATCGAAAAATTAAAACCTATCGTGTCGCTGACTGATAAGACACCTGTTTTATCACGAGAGATGGTCGAACTTGCCGAGTGGCTGTCTGACAGAACATTCTGTACATATATGCAGGCGGTGCGCCCAATGTTGCCCGCAGGTATAAATGTGCGGATGGTTGCTTTGTACAGTTTAAACGAAAACGCACAAATCGACAACAACGATTTAACTGACGATGAGCGCACGGTGATAAACAGTCTTAAAAGCTCCAAAAACGAAGTGAAACACGAACGGCTTTTGGAGATCACAGGACTGCACAGCAACTCAAAACTGCTTGATGAAATGGTCAAAAAAGGCTATATTCTCCGCTCTGATAATGCAGTTCAAAAAATGAATGATGCAACCGTGCGAATGGTGAAACTGTCTGATGATTTTGACATTGACAACGCATCCCGCCTTACTGCAAAGCAGAAAGCGGTGGTTGAATTTTTAATGGGATGTCAGACTGCGTCCGCAAAAGAGGTCACATATTTCACGGGGATATCGTCAGCGGTCATTCGTACGATGGTAAAAAACGGGGTAGTCGAATATTATGACAATGAAGTGTACCGCACACCGTTTGAGTTGACATCGGCAACCGATACGCGTAAGATCGAACTTACCCCTGCTCAAAACAAAGCATACGAGGGAATACTTCAAAAAATGCAAAGCGAAAAGCCGGGTACATCCCTGCTTTACGGTGTGACAGGTTCGGGCAAAACGCAGGTTTATTTAAAACTGATTGACAATGTTATAAATGCAGGCAAAAGTGTCATTGTTATGGTGCCGGAAATCGCACTTACTCCGCAGACACTAAAAATCTTCCGTAATCGCTACGGCGAAAAAGTGGCGTTGTTTCATTCTGCGATGTCGCTCGGTCAGCGTATGGATGAGTTTAAGCGGGTACAGCGGGGAGAAGCGAAAATCGCAATCGGCACGCGTTCTGCGGTGTTTGCGCCGTTTACTGATTTAGGGTTAATTATTATGGATGAGGAGCAGGAGCATACATATAAATCCGAGAATACACCTCGTTTTCACGCGCGTGATGTTGCGCGGTTTCGTGCAGGATATAATAAGTGCTTGCTGTTACTCGCATCTGCAACGCCGTCGATTGAGAGTTACTCAAAGGCGAAAAACGGAGTGTATGATTTGTTCACACTCACCGAGCGTTACGGCACAGCAAAATTACCGCAGGTCATCACGGTTGACACAAAAGAGCAATTAGCATCGGGCAATGCGGGCATTTTAAGTCGGGAACTTACTGACGCACTCACTGATATTATGGATAAAGGTAAGCAGGCGATTTTACTGCTTAACCGAAGAGGGTATAATGTTATGGTGACTTGCAAAAGTTGTTCGCATGTAGCTTCTTGCCCGAATTGCAGTATCTCGCTTACATACCACAATGCAAACCACAGAATGATGTGCCACTATTGCGGATATTCCGAAGAATACACCGAAAAATGTTCTGAATGTGGTGAGAGTAACATCAGGTTATCCGGCTACGGCACACAAAAAATCGAAGAGGAATTGCAGACATATTTCCCTGAAATGCGGATACTTCGTATGGACGCGGATACCACAATGGCTCGTTTTTCGCACGAAGAAAAGTTAAATGCTTTTGCAAACGGCGAATATGATGTAATGGTAGGCACTCAAATGGTTGCAAAAGGTCTTGACTTTCCTAATGTAACACTTGTCGGCGTACTTAATGCAGACAGGAGTCTGCGAAGCACTGATTTTAAGTCGAGCGAGAAAACATTTGATTTATTAACTCAAGTTATCGGCAGGTCGGGCAGAGCGAGTGATGACGGTATCGCCCTCATCCAAACTGTTGATCCTGATAACCCGATTATCGAACTTTCAGGCAGGCAGGATTACGATGCGTTTTACGATATGGAAATTCTCACTCGCAAAATGCTTACATATCCGCCCTACTGCGATTTGCTTGTGTGCGGATTTTTGGGCGACAGCGCAAGTCGTGCTATGGATGCGGCGCATCATATGTTTTCGCTGATAAAATCGGGGGTTGAAAAAAATCCGCAACTTAAAATCGTGATACTCGGCCCTGCAGTTTGCAATGTCCCGAAAATTGACGGAAAATACAGATACAGAATGTTGATTAAATGCAGAAACTCAAAGGCGTTGCGTGATGTTGTCCGCGCAGCTCTCACTGATACTGAAAAACAATATAAAGATGTATCGGCATTTGCCGATATGAACCCGGAAAATATTATTTAAAGGTGATAAAATGGCTATTAGAGAAATTGTTAAGAAAGGCGACAGCGTATTAAACAAAGTCTGCCGTCCTGTTGAAAAGTTTGATAGTAAATTGCACAAGTTGCTCGACGATATGGCAGAAACTATGCACGAGGCAAACGGCGCAGGTTTAGCCGCTCCGCAAGTTGCAATTTTACGCAGAATTTGCATTGTTGATATTGGTGACGAAGACGGTGTGATTGAACTTATCAACCCGAAAATCATTGCGAAATCGGGTATGCAACGCACCGAGGAGGGTTGCCTTTCGTGCCCGGGAATTTGGGGATATACCGAGCGTCCGATGTATGTTACTGTGCGTGCTTTCGACCGTTTTGGCAATCAGTTTGAAAAATCAGCAGAAGGTCTTAAAGCAAAGGCTTTTTGCCACGAGATTGACCATCTTGACGGTATTTTGTTCACACAAAAGGTTGTTGAATTTATTGATGCGGAGTAGATTATGAGAGTTTTATTTATGGGTACGCCCGATTTTGCGGCGGAAAGTTTAGAGGCTATTATCGGCGCTGATCACGAGGTTTGTGCGGTATTCACACAGCCTGACAAGCCTGTCGGCAGAAAGCGTATTTTAACCGCTCCTCCCGTCAAAGATACAGCGATTAAACATAACATTCCCGTTTTTCAGCCCGAAAGCGTCAGAAATCAAGAGGTAGTTGAACAAATTAAAACTCTTGCACCCGATGTTTGCGTGGTGGTGGCATACGGCAAGTTATTACCCGATGAGATTTTATCTATCGCGCCGTTCGGGTGCATCAATGTTCACGCCTCTCTTTTGCCCAAATACAGAGGTGCATCGCCTATTCAATGGGCAATCGTTTGCGGTGAGAAAAAAACGGGTGTATCGACAATGTTACTCGATTCGGGTATGGATACAGGTGATGTATTACTTACCGCTGAAGAGCCTATTTTTGACGACGATACCGCTGAAACTTTGTGGGATAGATTATCAACTCTCGGCGCAAGTCTTATCTTAAAAACGCTCAAAGCGTGTGCAGACGGTACAATCACCCGCACTCCGCAAAATCACGATATTGCTACCTATGCGCCGATTATCAAAAAGGAAGACGGTTTGCTCGACTTTAATAAGTCAGCATATGTGGCTGACTGTCTTGTAAGAGGTTTGCACAACTGGCCTGTTGCATACATTTATGCAGACGGCAAGCGACTTAAAATTTTCAGTGCGAAACCGTTTAATAAAGTTTGTAATAAAGGCGAGATTTTGTCGCAGGAAAACAGTCTTATACTCGGATTTGCGGACAATACCGCTTTGGAGATTTTTGAACTTCAAATGGAAGGTGCAAAAAGAATGTCGGCGGCCGATTTTCTCAGAGGTAGGAAAGTCAGCGTAATTGAGGGTGTTCAATATGTCTGATGCACGAGAACTTGTAGCAAATGCCCTGCTCTCAATGCAGGCGGACGACGGATATTCAAATATTGTAATTGACAAGGCACTCGAAAACTGCGAACTTTCATCACGAGATAAAGCGTTTGCATCTGCGTTGTTTTACGGCGTGATTGAGCGCAGAATTACGCTTGATTACATTTTAAAAAAATATGTTCGCCCGAAACTGCGGATAAAACCTGCGGTGAAAATCACATTGCGAATGGGTTTGTATCAACTGCTTTATATGAACTCGGTCCCCGACAGCGCAGCAGTCAATGAATCGGTGAAACTCACGCATAAACTCGGACAACCCGGTGCAGCAGGACTTGTAAATGCGATACTGCGTTCATTTATCCGTGACGACAAAAAGTTTGAACTGCCGACAGACAATATCAAGGCGTTGAGTGTGAAATACTCTTGCGGTGAAGATTTGGTTAAAGGATTTGTAAACGATTACGGTGAGGCAATCGCCGAAAACATCCTCAAAGGCTTTGAAAATGCAGATAACAGCGTCACACTTCGCGTGAACACCTTAAAAATTTCGATGGATGAACTGCTTGAAAAGTTTAAGGAAAACAACATCACAGCGCGTCGGGTTGCGATTTGTGATACTGCGCTGAAAGTTTACAGTGCGGGTGACATCCGCTCACTTTACGGCTACAAGCAAGGGTTGTTTCATGTGCAGGATGTGGCGTCGCAGTTGTGTGCGAAAGCAGTCGGTGCAAATGAAAATATGCGGGTGCTTGATGTGTGCGCCGCTCCCGGCGGTAAATCGTTTTCGATTGCTGAATATATGGGTGGTAAAGGCGAGGTTATCAGTTGCGATAAATATGAGCAGAAAATCAAAATGATAGCCACAGGGGCATATCGTCTTGGTTTGAATAATATAAAATCTTTGCTAAATAATGGCGAGATGTTTAATTCTGATTTAGGCAATTTTGACAGAGTTTTGTGCGATTTGCCCTGTTCGGGACTTGGAATTATGGTCAAAAAGCCCGAAATTCGTTACAAAAATGTAGCATTGCTTGACAATTTGCCCGATTTACAGTATCATCTATTATGTACATCGTGTGAATATGTAAAGTCGGGAGGTATGCTTATTTACTCGACTTGCACTTTGCGCAAATGTGAAAATGAGCAAATCGTAGAAAAGTTTTTAAACGAACATTCAGATTTTTCGATTGTGAGAGTTTTACCCGAATTTGAGCGCAATGAAGATACACTCACATTATTTCCGCATCAAAGCGGGACTGACGGCTTTTTCATCAGCGCATTTATAAGGGAGTGATTGGATGATTGATTTACGGTCACTTGAATTGCCTGCACTCGAAAAATTGTGCAATGAATTTAATATTCCAAAGTTCAGAGCAAAGCAGTTGTTTTCCTGGCTTCACAAAATTGGGGTGCAAAGTTTTGATGAGATGAGCAACATCCCGAAAAATCTCAAGGAAAAATTGCAAGAGCAGTATTATATCAGCACTTGTGAAATCGAGCGCAAATTAGAGTCGCAGATTGATGATACTGTGAAGTACCTTTTCAAACTCCACGACGGCGAGTTTATCGAATCTGTCGTGATGAAATATAAACACGGCTGGTCGATTTGCGTGTCAACACAAGTCGGGTGTGCGATGGGATGTAAATTCTGCGCATCAACAAAAGGCGGACGCAAACGAAATCTGACAGCGGGTGAAATTGCAAATCAGATTTACGTGGCGGGGCGTGACCTTAATATCCGCATTTCAAACATTGTTTTAATGGGAATGGGCGAGCCGCTCGACAATTACGACAATGTGATGACATTTTTGCGGCTTATATCGTCGGAAAACGGTGTAAATATCGGAATGCGCCACATTTCTCTATCGACTTGCGGAGTCGTACCGAAAATGCACGAACTTGAAAAAGAAAATCTGCAACTTACTCTATCGGTATCGCTTCACGCGCCGACTGATGAAATCAGAAGTCAGATGATGCCTGTCAACGATAGATGGGGTATCAGCGAAGTTATCAACGCTTGCAAAAGTTATATTGCTAAAACCAACCGCAGAATTTCATTCGAATATTCGGTGGTGCAAGGGGTTAATGACAGCGACGAATGTGCGCTTAAACTGGCATCCCTGCTCAAAGGAATGTTATGTCATGTAAACTTAATCCCGGTGAATACAATTAAAGAGGGTGGTTTTGTCCGCCCTGACAAACAACGAATTAAACAATTTGAAAATATACTTTTATCAAAAGGTATAAATACAACAATAAGAAGAACTCTCGGCTCTGATATTTCCGCATCCTGCGGTCAACTTCGGGGCGAAAAGATAAATTAAACAGGAGGTGATGCTTGTGCGCACAGTTGGTAAAACAGATGTAGGCAGAGTCCGCAGAAACAATCAAGACAGTTTTGCGGTGCTTGATCTTTCAAGCGGATTTACTGCGGTTGTTTTATGTGACGGTATGGGTGGCGCGAAAGCGGGCAATATTGCGGCTGACGCAGCGGTACTTATAATATGCGACCATATTAAGCGAGGTGCGCGGGAGAATATGCGTTCTCAAAGCATCAAATCCTTACTTGAGTCTGCAATAGCGGCGGCGAACGCAACCATTTTCGCCCGCTCTAATTCAGATGATGAACTCAGCGGAATGGGCACAACGGTAGTTGCCGCCATTTTCCGCGACAATGTTGCATATATTGCACACGCCGGCGACAGCAGAGCGTATGTTATCAAAAATAACACACAGCTCGTTCAGATAACAACAGACCATTCGATTGTACAGCATTTGTATGAACTCGGTCAAATCACAAAAGAAGAGGCGCTTACACATCCCAAACGCAATGTAATCACTCGTGCAGTGGGTGCGCAAGAATGGATCAAGGCCGACTACAACGAAATCGACTACGACGATGATGACATTTTCCTTTTGTGTTCAGACGGACTTACAAATTTCGTGAGCGATGATACCATTGTTAAAATCGTCAACGAAAACGACTTTTCACTCACCGCAGAAAAATTAGTGGATGCCGCAAATGAGGGCGGCGGCGGCGATAATATTACAGTCGTGCTTGCAAGAGAATAAGCGCATAATGAGCGCAGAAGGGAGTTACACATGGACAATCTTGTCGGAAAAAGGCTGGATGGCAGATACGAAATAAGCGAGCTTATCGGTATCGGCGGTATGGCGGTTGTGTACAAGGCTTACGACAATATTGACGACCGCACCGTTGCTATTAAAATATTAAAAGAAGAATTTTTGGCAAATGCTGAATTCAGAAGACGGTTTCAAAATGAATCCAAAGCGATTGCAGTGCTTTCGCATCCGAATATTGTAAAGGTTTATGATGTCAGTTTCGGTGATGTCTTGCAGTATATCGTTATGGAATATGTTGACGGTATCACACTCAAAGACTACATCAAACAGCGTGGCGTTATTGATTGGCGTGAAGCTATTCATTTCACAGAACAAATCTTAAAAGCACTCGAACACGCACACGAAAAAGGCATTGTTCATAGAGATATTAAACCGCAAAACATTATGTTGCTTCGCAACGGTGAAATTAAGGTAACTGATTTCGGCATTGCCCGTTTTTCCCGCAGTTCTCAGCCGACAATGACCGAAAAGGCTATCGGCTCGGTGCATTATATCAGTCCCGAACAGGCTCGCGGCGACTTTACAGACGGGCGTTCAGACATCTATTCCGTTGGTATTATGTTATACGAAATGATTACCGGCAGAGTTCCGTTCCAGTCTGACAGTGCGGTATCCGTTGCGATTATGCAACTGCAAAACGAGCCGGATTTGCCGACTGTTATCAATCCGAGTTTACCCAGAGGTATTGAAGAAATCACCTTAAAGGCTATGCAGAAAAATCCCGATAACCGTTTTGAAACAGCACGTGAGATGCTCTATGACCTTGAAGAAATCAGAATGAATGAGCGTTTCGTATTCAACTACAAATACAACGCATCCGATTCGCCGACAAAACCCGAAAAGGTGCGTGAAGTTCGTCCCGAACGCAAAAAGCGTGTTGAGAAAAATGACAATGACGAGGAAAAATCCCCTGTTGTTGCGGTGCTTGGCGGTATTGCCGCAATTTTCATTGTTGCGGCCGTCGCATTAGTGCTTGTTTTCTTCAAGTTTTTCAGTGATACGGGTGCCACCGGTAGTTGTCCGAATTTAGTAGGTTTGGTTTACAACGAAGTCATTTCGAGTGACGAATACAAAAAGTACAATATTGAACTTGAAAGCACCGAATATAATTCAGAGTACCCTGAAGGTCAGATTTTCCGTCAGTCGCCCGAAGCAGACAAGACAATCAAGGAAGGCACGGTAATCAAGGTTAAAGTCAGCAAGGGTGCGCAGTCTATGGTGCTTGAAGACTATTCCAATCAAGAGTTTTCCCGCGTTAAAGAGTTGCTCACCAACGATTTAGGCTTGAAAGTTACACAGGTTGACCAGTCGAGCGATTCGGTAAATACAGGTTATATAATTGAGACTATTCCGCCCGCAGGCAGTAACATTCGCACAGGCGACACGGTTACGGTTTATGTCAGCACAGGCAAGGAAGTTCAGCAGGTTAAAATCGACAACTATACCGGTATGAACTATGAACAGGCTGAGGCTGAACTTGAAGGCAAAGGCTTGGATGTCAAGATTATGTACACCGACAGCAGTGAATATCCGATGAAGGGATATGTCATCCGCCAGAGTGTAGAAAAAGGTTATGTAGACAAGGGTTTGTCTATTACGCTTTATGTAAGTTCGGGCAATTTGCCGACTGCAACTACTACGCAGGAGACAACTGAAGAAGTGACTGAAGCTCCGACTGAAGAACCCACGCAAGAGGCAAGTTCAGATGAATAAAGGTATAATTATAAAGGCAATCGCCGGTTTCTACTATGTGGATTCCGGCGATGATGTTATTGAATGTAAAGCAAGAGGCAAATTCCGCAATAAAGCGTTGTCACCGCTGGTCGGGGACAGGGTTGAAATCTCCGTTGACAATGGCAAGGGTGCGATTGAGAACATTAGCGAGCGAAAAAATCACCTCATTCGCCCGCCGATTGCCAATCTCGATGTGTTGTTTATCATTGCATCCACCGCAAATCCCGCACCAAACACATTCGTCATTGACAAACTTACAGCCTACGCTGAGTTTGTTGGGGTAACTCCGATTATTGTGACAAATAAGTCGGATTTGGCATCGGCGCAGGATTTAACCGAAATCTACAAAAATGCAGGATACAAAGTTATTAAAGCATCGGGGTTAAGCGGTGACGGTGTGGACGAAATTAAATCGGAGATCGAAGGCAAAATCTGTGCTTTTACAGGAAATTCGGGTGTGGGAAAATCGTCAATTTTAAATCACATTATGCCCGAACTTTCCTTGCAGACTGCGGATATCAGCCATAAACTCGGACGCGGTCGGCATACCACACGCCATACCGAATTGTATCGTTGTGGCAGTGGGTACATTGCTGACACTCCGGGCTTTTCAAACTTTGAGTTGCAAGACGAACTTTTTATTCATAAAGACGAGTTGCAAGACTGTTTCCCGGAATTTGAGGAATTTTTGGGCGGATGTAAATTCACATCCTGCGCGCACATTGGTGAAAAGGGATGCGGAGTAGTTGAGGCTGTGAATGAAGGTAAAATTCATAAATCACGGTTTGAGAATTATGTTAGAATGTACAAAGAGGCGGCTGAAATTCCCGATTGGCAGTTAAAAAAAGATAGAAAATAGCAGTTTTCGGGGGCGTGGATTAACAAAATCCACGCTTTTTTATATAATAGAATGAAGGCTGAAAGAGGTGATGAGTTTGAGAAGAAAACCGCACTGCAAAAAAGATCGCGCGCCGATCGTGTTTGCGTTCGGCCTCGGAATCATCATTGCGACATTTCTGCCGTACAAGGCGATGATGCTGATACTCGGGATTGTGCTGATTTTGCTCGGTTGTGCGTATGCGAAATGTCGGTGATTTTTAGGAGGGGTTTTAGTGACTGTTGTTGTAGTGAAAAGTCCGAAAATGCTCAGAGGTTTACTTAAAAAGATATTCAAAATCAAATAACTAAACAACCGTTGGATTACTCCAACGGTTGTTTTACTTAGTTGTTAAAATTGTTCAAAAACGCCTTTGTGCGTTCTGATTTTGGATTGTCAATAACTTGCGCAGGCGTGCCAAACTCCTCGATAACACCGTCAGCCATAAACAAAATTTTGTCTGCAACATTGCGGGCAAAATCAATTTCGTGAGTGACGATAACCATTGTGGAGTTGCCGTCTTTAAGAGCTTTGATGACCTTTAAAACTTCCCCTGTAAGCTCGGGATCAAGTGCGGAAGTCGGCTCGTCAAAGCAAAGCACATCAGGACTTAAAGCCAACGCACGAGCGATTGCAACTCGCTGTTGCTGCCCGCCCGAAAGTTGATGCGGGTAGTAATCAATCTTTTCAATCAATCCTACCGAATCAATAATTTCAACCGCCTTATGATTTATGTATTCCCTTGCCTGCGTTACACTCTTGCAACCCTGCCACTCGCCGCTATTTTTGATTGCATCTTTTGCAAGCAATTCGCACGCTAAAGTTACATTTTGCAAAACAGTGTACTGCGGAAATAGGTTGAATGACTGAAAAACAAGTCCGAAATGCAGGCGTTTACAGCGGATTTGTTTATCCTGTAGCTTTGATTTATCGGCTGCATCGAATAAGACTTCGCCGTTGACGCTGATTTTACCGTTATCCGGGCGTTCGAGGAAGTTTAAACAACGGAGCAATGTTGTTTTACCGCTTCCCGATGAACCGATAATCGCAAGGACCTCGCCTTTTTCAAGTGAAAAGTCGATGCCTTTCAGGATGTCGGCTTTGCCGAAACTTTTTTTAATACCTTTTACTTCTAATACTGCCATTATGCCGCCCCTTTCTAATTCTTAAAGAAATTGAGTTTCTTCTCTAACCACGAAAAGAGCAGAGTTAGTATGCCACAGAATGCAAGGTAAAACAGTCCGGAATAAAACAGCGGCCAAATCAAGCCTTGGTTTGTGAAGGTTTTGGCGGTCATTGTAATATCCATAACTGCGATAACATTTGCAAGCGATGTGTCTTTGATAAGCGTGATGATCTCGTTGCCCATCGGAGGAATGATGCGTTTGATGACCTGCAAAAGTTCCACTTTAAAGAAAATCTGCGATTTAGTCATACCGAGTACTTGTCCAGCTTCGCGTTGTCCGCGCGGTATCCCCTCGATACCGCCACGATAGATCTCCGAAAAGTACGCCGAATAGTTGATAACGAATGCTATGAGTGCTGCGACCATTCGGTTGCGCATCGGCATATCAAAAATCAGTCCGGGTACGAAAAATACCACGAAAAGTTGGAGCATAAGAGGAGTGCCTCGGATTATCCAAACATATAATTTTGTGATGATTGCAAGCGGCTTAAATTTGGACATTGAGCCGAATGAAATCACCAACCCTAAAGGTACAGCAAGTACCAATGTGACAAAGAAAATTACACAGTTCTTGCCGAAGCCTTGTAATAATACTGAGGTGATGTCTAAGATTGAGTGTTCCATTATTTTGCGATTACGAAGTCCTTTAATTTATATTTATCTGCGATTTGAGCGAGTTTGCCCGATTCAACGAGTTTTGTGATGATAGCGTTGACTTCAGGTTGTAAGTTACTATCTTTTCTGAATGCAATACCGTACTGCTCGCCCTCAAATTCATCAAAAACTACTGCGGTGAGATTTTTGTAGTCTGTACCCTCACCGATTGAGCCGATTGACATAATGTAGTCAATAACAGCAGCATCGGCGGTGCCCGAACTTACTTCCAAAAGCGCAGATGCCATATCTGCTACGGGAGTGTATGTACAGCCTTTAAAAACTTCTTCGGATTCGATTGTCTGCTCGCCTGCAGAGTCAGCCTCAGCAACAACTACAAGACCGCTTAAATCAGGGTTTTCAGCCTCAAATTTTGCCTTATTTTCTTCTTTAACGATCACAACCTGTTTATTTTCGAGGTAAGCGGTTGAGATTGATGTTTCTGCGCTGATTTCCGGAGTGATGGTCATACCGTTCCAGATGCAGTCGATAGTTTTACCGTTTAATTCGGATACTTTTGATGCCCAGTTGATTACCTGAAATTCTGCTTTAACGCCGAGTTCTTCGCAAACAGCCTGCGCAAATTCAGTTTCAAAACCTGTCCAAGAGCCGTCTTCCGCTTTGTAATTGAGCGGTGCAAATTCAGTCATACCGATGATGAGTTTGCCAGCCTCTTTAACCTGTGCGAGTTCGTCGGTAGTTGTAGTACCACCGCAAGAACACAATGCTACTGCCATTAAAACAGTTGCTAAAATTACGCTGCTTACCTTTTTCATTTTAAAAACCTCTTTTCTACATTATAATTACATTATACACTACCCTATTAGCAAAGTAAAGTGAAATTTTGCTAAATTTAAAAATTTGTATGTTATGCACAAACTTTATGTGGGCAAATGGTATTTTAAAAAGAAAAAAGCGGAGAATAATCTCCGCTTTAAATCTCGTAATTATTTAATTACTTTCTCTTTGACTTAACAAGTACAACACCTGAAGCTGCGAGAGCTACTACAGCAGCTGTGCAAGCTACAACGCCTGTTGTCGGGTTAGTCTTTGTTGTTTCAGTCTTTGTTTCAACTTCTACTGCAGTTTCAACATCTGTAGCTGTTTCGTCGTCAGCAACTGTTGTTTCTTCTTCATCAGCAACTGTTGTTGTTTCAGGAGCTTCTGTTGTGGGAGCTTCTGTTGTGGGAGCTTCTGTTGTTGTGGGAGCTTCTGTTGTTGTGGGAGCTTCTGTTGTTGTGGGTTCTACATACTCTGTGAACTGGAGAGTAGCAACTTCAACAGGAACTACTGATTCAGTAGCGTCTA
>JAXJSX010000015.1:0-4102 GCA_036309925.1 Acutalibacteraceae bacterium
AGGACCTACTGCGTCAGGCAAAACCGCACTATCCGTTGAACTTGCAAAACAGTTTGACTTTGAGATTGTCTGCGCTGATTCAATGCAGATTTATTCAGAACTCAGTATCTCCACCGCACGTCCTACTGTTGATGAATTGTGCGGCGTACCGCATCACCTGTTCGGCACGGTAAGTGTAAAACAGGAATATTAGGTTGCGGACTACTGCGAACAAGCCGGCGGTATCATCAAAAATCTGCACCGAAACGGTATTCAACCTATGCTTTGCGGCGGCACCGGGCTTTACATTGACTCGCTGATTAAGGGTACTGATTTCAGTCAGTCGAGTGCAGATAAAACGGTGATGGACAGCCTTTTAGCAGAATATCAGCAGCTCGGCGCTGAACATATGCACAACGAACTCAAAAAAGTCGATGGTATTTGCGCAGCAAACATTCATCCAAACAATGTCAAAAGGGTGCTTCGTGCACTTGAGATTTACCGCGTGTGCGGTAAGCCTAAATCCGTGCTTGACAAACAAGCCCGCGAAAAAAACTCAATTTACAATCCGCTTTTCATCGGAGTGAATTTCAAAGACCGACAAAAACTGTATGACCGAGTTGAACTTCGTGTGGATAAAATGATTGAGAGCGGTATACTTAAAGAGGTTGAGAATTTTTATTCGTTGAACCCTTGCAAAACCGCACTCGGTGCTATCGGCTGTAAGGAGTTTAAACCTTATTTAGACGGCGAAAAGTCGCTTGATGAGTGTGTATCTGACCTTAAAACCGCTACCCGCAGATACGCAAAAAGACAACTCACCTGGTTTAACCGTAATGACAAAATCAACTGGGTTTATCCCGATGAACAAGGCTTTGACGGTTGCGTAAATAACGCTAAAAACCTGATAGAGAACTTTTTAGGAGGTGATGTTTAATGCAAAAACTCAAGAAAAATTGGATGTTTATCCTCTTTGCAATTCTGCTTGTTGCGGTTGTAATCTACAAACTTGTGAGTATGGCAAGCGAGCAGATAAATTGGGAATATGCCGAAAACATCACTTACAGCGAAAACGGTACATTCAGCGGGTTGATCATTCGCGACGAAGAGGTTATCACTACCCAAAACAGCGGAGAACGCCGTTACTGTTTTGCAAACGGTGAAAAAATCGCAAAAGGCAGTGTTATTGCCGAATATTATTCATCTGCTGATTATGTTCGTGCTAAAACGCAGGCTGAAAATTTAGAAACTAAAATCAATTCACTTCAAAAAATCGAAGAGCAGAGCAGATACTACACCGCTGACCTTGGAACTGTCACCTCGCAGATACAAAACGATATTTACAACATATTAGACTCCGTTTATCATAACGATTTTTCAAGTGTCTACACCGCTCGCGACGGGCTTTTGGAGAACTACAACCGCCGTAGTTTGATTGTCGATGACACTACTGATTTTTCACAAACCCTTTCATCGTATAACAATGAACTTTCTGAACTCACCAAAAGTTTAGTTTCACCCATTGCTACTGATATCGCAAACTGTGCAGGTTACTTTGTAAACTTTACAGACGGCAGTGAAACTGCGGTTGATTATAAAAATGCGCTTTCACTCACAGCAATTCCCGAAATAAACGAGCAGGAGAGCGATGCAAATGCGGTAGGTAAAATAGTTAAAACCGCAAAAAGTTATATTGCTTTTCAAGTGGATGCGGATACCGGCGAGCGGCTTTCAAGAAAGTCAACCGTTGATATTAAAATGCCTACTTTCTCTGACCGACTGACTGTCACGGTCGAGGCTGTCAATGAAAATGAAAACGGCTGTGTTGTTATACTTTCTACGATGTCCGAAAATTTGTTGATGCTTACCGCACGTCAAACTGATGTCTGTGTGTACTTTGACGATTATACAGGACTGAAAGTTGATATAAAAGCGGTGAGAACTGTCAAAAACGAAGACGGCACAACCGAAAACGGTGTATATGTCCAAGTCGGCAAATACATTAAATATAAGAAAGTTGATGTACTTTATTTTGGTGACGAGTTTGCTATAATCAAAGCGGGTGACTCACTGAAAATCAAAGATGAAGTTGTAATTGGAGGTAACGCAGTTGATGAACGAGTACGAAATTGAACGCTGTAAGGTGTTCGATGAAAATTATAAAAAAGTCCTTGAACGCTTAAACTGTGCAGTACAAAAGGCCGGTAAATCTCTTGACGATGTCACTTTGCTCGCTGCAACCAAGACAGTCGAGCCGGCTGTCATTACTCACGCGTTTAATTCCGGTATTAAATATATGGGTGAAAATCGCGTGCAAGAGTTTTTGTCAAAGGAAGATGAACTGCCACAGGATATGCACAAGCAGTTTATCGGTACTTTGCAAACCAATAAAGTAAAGCAAATAGTCGGCAAGGTTGAACTTATTCAATCAGTTGACTCAATAAAACTTGCCAACGAAATTTCAAGACAAAGTATAATGCGTAACATCACAACCGATGTTTTGGTAGAAATCAACATCGGCAACGAATGGACAAAGAGCGGTATTGATGTCAATGAACTCGACAATTTTTTAGAAGAACTTGCCAAAATAAGCAATATAAAGGTCAAAGGATTGATGACATTAGGCCCTGTTGGAGCCGAAATTCCGAAAAAGATTGAAATTTTTACAAAAATGCATAAATTGTTTGTTGACAATAGAGCGAAAAAAAGCGATAATATATCTATGGATATTTTATCAATGGGTATGTCCGATGATTTTGACCTCGCTGTTGAACACGGTTCAAATATGGTTAGAGTCGGTACAGCCCTATTCGGTCACCGAAATTATTAAAATAAAGGAGAATAACAATGAGTCTGTTTGATAAATTCAAATCAATATTCCCGAACAATGACTATGAAGATTATGAATACGACGATTACGAAGAAGAGGAAACCGAGCAGGATTACGAAGATACATACAGTTACTCCGAGCCTGAACCTAAAACTCCTCCTCGTACTGAAAAGAAGACTGATCGCACCGGTCGCACTTCACAAAAGAGCGACACCCGCAACTCAAAGATTTACAATATGAACACTCAAGCAAAACCGCAGGTTGTAATCACCAAACCCTTATCATATGATGAAGCACGCCAAATCGGCGACCATCTCAATATGAAAAGAACTGTAGTATTGAACCTTGAAAGCACACCTGAGGAAGATGCACGCCGTTTGTTTGACTTTTTGAGCGGTGCCGCATACGCAAATTCGTGCGGTTTCAAAAAGATTGCAAACAGAACATTCCTTATAACCCCGTCAAATGTTGATGTTATGGGTGAAGCTTTAATCGGAGAACTTGAAAGCAACGGCTATTACGCATACTAATGGTCGATCGCGATATACTTTTAGCACGCTTGAGCGATGCTGAATCTGCGGCACATTTAAAATGTGTGCCACGGTTTGTCGGATTTTTAAGTGAAAGTGAAATTGCGGTTGTAAATACCTATTTAAACCGAAAAGTTTCCCGTGTGAAATTTTTCGGCGGTTATCCTTTTGCTACCCGCCAAATTATTTGTTTTCTTCCTGATTGGGCGGATGACGATTACAGGGACTTTCCAATCGTGCCAATAACCGCGATTTTCAATCCCGATTACACTCTTTCTCACCGTGACTTTTTAGGTGCTTTAATGGCACTCGGCATCACTCGTGAAAAGGTTGGGGACATCGTTGTAACAGAAGGTAAAGCCGCGATTTTCCTACATTCCGATATTGCGGAGTATGTCTTGTGTGAACTCACAAAAGCCGGCAGAGTAGGATTGCGTCTGCAAAAGGGAATTGATGATTTCACTTTTCCAAAACAGGAATATGATGACATCAGTTCAACCGTTTCGTCTGCAAGACTTGACTGCATTATCAGCGCGCTGATAAACGCATCAAGAGAACAGGCAAGTGTTAAAATACAGAGTGGCGGTGTACTTGTAAACGGCGAAGAATGTAAAAATATATCCCGTAAAATCACCGACAATTCGGTAATAACCGTGATAAAACGCGGTAAATACATCATAGATTCGGTTAATATACCAACAAAAAAAGGAAGACTTAGACTAATTGCGCGAAAACTTAAATAGAATTTGAAAGGAAGTTTTAA
>JAXJSX010000016.1:0-3212 GCA_036309925.1 Acutalibacteraceae bacterium
GCTTTAATGTCAAAGGAGTTACTCGGTCACGATACGATCAAAAAATACACAACTATTTGGATGGATAGTTTAAGGGAAGGGAAGACCGAACTTGTAAACACTAATAAGCTTGTTCGGTTTTTTCAAGTGGCGACAGGTCTTAAAACAGGTACAACAGATAAAGCGGGTTTTTGCCTTGCGGCGTCTGCGAAACGCGATAATATGGAATTGATTTCTGTTGTGATGGCGGCAGAAAGTTCAAATGACAGATTCACAGGTGCTAAAAAATTACTTGATTACGGCTTTGCAAACTATTCAATCACAACTCCTGAAATTGATACTTCTGCAATCTCTACAATTCCTGTTTTAAAAGGAATTGAAAGGGAAGTGGCTATTGATGTTGAGCCGATAAATAATACGCTGATAAAAAAAGGAGAAGAAAGTAAAATCGTAACACAAATTGATATCAAACCGTCAATTGACGCTCCGATTTTAGAAAATACACAAGTAGGAACTCTGAAAGTAATGTTGAATGATAAAGTGATTGGTGAATACAAAATTTATACTATTGACTCTGTTGATAAGGTAACTTTTTGGTTTTCTTTCAAAAAAATATGCAGTTTTGCGTTTTCATTATAAAAAATAAATAAAAAATTTCTAAAAATTTAACATTACATCTTGCAAAATAGGATAAAATATTGTAAAATAAATTAAACGAGTTTATGAAGAAAATAACCAAAAGGGGATGTTTTAAATGGCATTAAAATTTAACTCGGAATTTGCTGCACCTTTTATCGGCGCAGAAGAATTTGAAGGAATGAAACCGCTTGTAAAGGCGGCGCACGATTCTCTCGAAAACAGAACAGGACTCGGCAACGATTTTCTCGGTTGGGTTGACCTTCCTGTTGATTATGATAAAGAAGAGTTTGAAAGAATTAAGAAATCTGCTGATAAAATCAAATCAGATTCAGATATTCTCATCGTAATCGGTATCGGCGGTTCATATCTCGGCGCTCGTGCTGCTATCGAATTTTTGAAATCACCTTATTACAACAATAAGAAGAAGGATACTCCTGACATCTATTTTGCAGGTAACAGCATCAGTTCAACAGCATTATCTGAACTTCTCGAACTTTGCGACGGTAAAGATGTATCGGTAAATGTTATTTCAAAATCAGGTACAACAACCGAGCCCGCAATCGCTTTCAGAATTTTCAGAAATTATCTCGAAGAGAAATACGGTAAAGAAGGTGCAAAAGAGAGAATTTACTGCACAACCGATAAAGCAAGAGGTACATTAAAACAACTCGCAGATGCAGAAGGATATGAATCATTCGTTATTGCTGATGATGTAGGCGGCCGTTTCTCAGTTCTTACAGCAGTAGGCCTCCTCCCGATTGCAGTTGCAGGTTGTGACATTGACGCACTTATGAAAGGTGCTGCAGATGCAAGAGAAGAATACAGCGTACCGTGCGTTGAAACAAATGCTTGCTATAAATATGCTGCTTGCCGTCAGATGATGCTCAGAAAAGGCAAAAATGTTGAGATGCTCGTTTCATATGAACCGCGTTTTACTTTGATGAACGAATGGTTTAAACAACTTTACGGCGAAAGTGAAGGCAAGGATAATAAGGGTATTTTCCCGGCATCTGCTATCTTCTCAACTGACTTACATTCACTTGGTCAGTATGTCCAGGAAGGTCAGAGAATGCTTTTTGAAACAATCGTTTCCATTGCTCAAGCCGAAAAAGAAATCGTTATCGAAAAAGAAGAAAATGACGGCGACGGTCTTAACTTCCTTGCAGGCAAAACAATGTCTTTCGTTAACCAAAAGGCATACGAAGGTACCATCCTTGCACACACTGACGGTGGTGTGCCTAACTTCGTTATTGAGCTTGAAAAGGCTGACGAATACAACCTCGGCTACTTAATTTACTTCTTTGAAAAGGCTTGTGCTATTTCAGGTTATATGCTCGGTGTAAATCCGTTCAACCAGCCCGGCGTTGAAGCATACAAGAAAAATATGTTTGCGCTACTTGGCAAACCCGGCTACGAAGATGCAAAGGAAGCACTCGAAGCAAGACTTAAATAAGGATTTTACCGTATTGACTACGGTACAATATAAAAATTTTACAAAGGGGATGAAATAATGATATCTCTTATCATTGGAAAAAAAGGATCCGGAAAAACCAAAAAGTTAATTGACAACGTAAACGCTGCTGCACAGACATCCAAAGGTAATGTTGTTTGCATCGAAAAGGGTAACACTCTTACATTCAACGTTTCCAGTACTGCTCGTTTAGTTGATTCTGATGTTTATGGTATCACAGGTTATGATGCTTACTACGGCTTTTTAAGCGGCATCTGCGCAGGTAACTATGATGTTACTGATATTTTCGGTGATGCAACACTTCGTATTATCGGCAGAGATTATGAAGTTGTCGCTGACTTTATCGAAAGAGTTTCAGCACTCGCAGAAGAAGCAGGCACAAAGTTTACATTCACACTTTCATGTGACGAATCTGATCTTCCTGCAAGAATCTTCAACTTCGCAGAGAAAATCTAATTTGCAACAGTAATAAAAAAAGACGGTAGTTTTGATAACTATCGTCTTTTTTGTATATGAGATTGTTTTAATGGTTTTAGAATTTGAAAGAGAAATAAATATATCTAATTGCGCAAAATAAATGTTTTGCGCAATTAAGGGAACTCTTTAAAGAGAATTAAGGTACTTCGCAACACCGTCATTGATGTTTGAATCTATAATAATATCTGCATATTTCTTGACTTCATCAGGTGCATTATCAACAACCACAGCAAAATCAGCAGATTTAAGTAGTTCGATGTCATTAAAGTTATCGCCGAACGCTACAAGTTTATCTGCGTTATACCTATCTTTAAGTTGTTTGGCCCTGGTTGCTTTTGTACCGTTTTTACTATGACATTCAAGCAACCACTTTTTTGAATATATATCTTCGTACAATTCACACGCAACTGAGTCGAGTTTCTTGACTTCATCACATATTAATTTCATTGTGTCGTAATCATCCAAACCGTTGACATAAATCGCATTTTGAGTTATGTATTCATCGGTAATCAAAAACTCGTTATATTTATTTTTGCGGGCCTCAAAAAAGTCTTTATCTGCATTGTGCTTAATTGCACCGGCTCTAACGGAAATACTTGTATCGTATGCGCCATTTATATAATCACCATTAAATGTAAACACGGAC
>JAXJSX010000017.1:0-3937 GCA_036309925.1 Acutalibacteraceae bacterium
CACTATTCACTACTTCTCCGGTGCATCATTTCAACTTATTCATAACAAGCCCGGTAATCAGTTTCGGATAAAAATAAGTCGATTTTTGCGGCATCTTCTCGCCTGCAAGGGCAACATCGCGAATTTCCTCAACCTTTGTGGGATTTAAGATAAATGCACAATTTGCATCACCATTGTCGACCGCAGATAAAGCCTCGTCTATAAACTTTGTATAGGCGAGATTTTTCTGATTTGCCATATTCTCTTTGTCAATTCCGAACAACTTTTCTAAAATCAGCAAATGCAATACATTCACATCAAGTCCTTTGTATGCTTTAGACGCATTTTGCAAAAGTTCATTCATAATACTATCATTGTTCAATGTAAGCAGATGATACTCATCCCCGTCATACAACACAAACGACTTTTTACCGCTGTTATATTTCGACTTTAATTCGCTGTCGATAGCTGTCTTTGCGATCTTTGAAATTTCAAAATATTTCTCACATTCAGTCAAAACCTTTTTAATGTCGAAATTTGAAAGCCCTTTTACAATTCGGTGCGTCGGCAATACCCAAAGCCCCTCGTTTTGCATTGATACAAGCATCATCATACAGTAATTCACACCGTCATCGGTGATGCCGTTTTTGCGACAATAATCACGAAAATTCACCGCTGTTTCATATCGGTGATGACCGTCTGCAATGTAGAGTTTTCTGTTTTCAAAAGTATCGCAAATCTCCTGTGCTGCATCACCCTCTATAATCCACAAACGGTGGATAAGACCGTCATTGTCAACAAATTCATTAACAGGGGACAAACCGTCCACTGCCTTTTCAATAAGTGTATCGGTTGTGCGGTTGTCATCGGAATACAATGAATAAATCTGAGAAAAATTGCAGAAAGTCGAACTCATTAAATTAAATCTGTCCTGCTTTG
This sequence comes from Acutalibacteraceae bacterium, assembly GCA_036309925.1. Classification (GTDB taxonomy): domain Bacteria; phylum Bacillota; class Clostridia; order Oscillospirales; family Acutalibacteraceae; genus RUG14109. The sequence goes on from JAXJSX010000017.1 coordinate 919, forward strand.
CTTTTGATAATGTTTCTTCGTGCGGTAAAACTATGCCTTCGGAAAAATCGTGAAGCTCAGCACGGGCGACTATTCCTCTGATTGCCTTTTTAACACCACCCGCATTAAATTCAATTTCATAAACATAAACGCTGTTATTTTCGTCAACCGCTAAAATACCGTCATTCATCATTTTATTGAGAGTTTCACCGGCGGTTTTGTAGCAATCTTTGCCGTCTTTAGGTAGTTCCAGACGAATGATATTATTTTCGTTTGCTTTTAAATAACCGAGCCTTTCATCTTCGCTGATTATATCGTAGGGGGGACATACAAGTTTGGATATATCGCCCGCTTTCTGCGTAAATCTTAATGCCTTGAACGCTTTAATTTTTGCCAAATTAACCACTCCTCGAAAATTATTTAACAGCGGTGACAATAAATCCGTCTACATTATTGCCCGAAGAATAATATTTTGAATAACCCGAAAGATTGATTTCGGTACTGTCAGATGACATAGCCTTATAATATACATAATATGTACCACCGCTGTCAGCGTTGATAACAAGCGGATTTTCATATGAATATCCTTTAATCAAATCAATGTATTCTTCGTAGCAAATGCCGTTTTTCATAATGTAATCTGCGTGAGGAACGCCGACTTGTCTGAAATGCCACGCTTCAGGATTTACACCTGTTATATTCTGTTTTTCAGCGGTGTATCGGAGAATAAACCCGTATTTGTGACAATTATTTTCAAACCACTTCTGGTTGCCTGTACCTGTGAAAGCGGTATCGCCGTAAGAGTTGGTGTTGAAATCAATCGCATAGCCTGTATGATGCTCGCTGTGTCCGGGACGGGTATACCACTTTAATGTTTCTTTTTCGCCAACGCGTTCAACAGAGGCATTGAAATTCTTTTCCTGCGTAGCATATGAACGATACCCCGAACATACACCCAGATAATCAGTATATTTTGCTCTGAAATCTTTGGTCATCAGATTAAATTCATTCGCGGTCAGATTATCAGCGGTTATATGGTCAAACATAATCTTAAACGCGCGATTCGGTAAGTTGGATAAACGAATAAAATCGGTCGATTGATCGAAGTTATACGCATAGTCGTTGTTGACTAAAATATTAAGTCCTACTGAAATATCGCTCGCGGAAATTTTTGAATCCGAAGGTACTGCCTTGAAATTGTTTAAGTACAAATCGGTTGCATCATTATTGTCGCTCTGCTCGCTGACAGTCGCATTTGCAGGGGCAGCAGTATTTGCAACGGTTGTGGAATTTTCGGCTGTTGTGTGTTGAGTTGATGTTTGTGTGGATGCAGTCGTCACAGTCGTTTGTGTTGCGATAGATGTTTCATTAGACTGACTTCCTGCTGAAAGTGAAGAATACAGTAACCAACATAAAACAACTAAGACAAAAAATAAAAGTACAAATGGGAGGAAAATTCTGACTTTAGATTTACCCTTTTTGCTTTTAGACATAATTTTCATTCCTTTTCTATGTTTTCTTAAAAAAAGATTGCACAATTATAAATTTTAATGTATAATAAGAAAAAATGCTATAATCACATTATAGCACACTTTTCAGGCAAATGAAAGGATTGATTTAAAAATGTACGCAGATTTAATGGACACAATCGGTTTTGTAAGCAAGGCAGACCCCACAGTAGGTGCTGCAATGGCAGACGAACTTCACAGACAGCAGAGAAACATCGAGCTTATCGCATCTGAAAACTTTGTTTCTCCCGCAGTTATGGCTGCAATGGGAAGCGTTCTCACCAATAAATACGCTGAAGGCTACCCTGCAAAGCGTTATTACGGCGGATGTGAATGTGTTGATGTTGTTGAGAATATCGCAATCGACCGTGCAAAAGAATTGTTCGGCGCAGAATATGCAAATGTTCAGCCTCATTCGGGCGCACAGGCAAACCTCGCTGTATATTTCACATTCTTAAAGCCGGGCGACACAGTTATGGGTATGAACCTTGACCACGGCGGTCACTTGACTCACGGCTCGCCTGTTAATATGTCGGGCGCACTTTACAATTTCGTGCCCTACGGTGTTGACGATAACGGTTTCCTCGACTATGAGAAGTTAGAAAAAACCGCAAAAGAATGTCAGCCGAAAATGATTGTAGCAGGTGCGTCTGCATATCCGAGAATTATTGATTTTGAACGCATTGCAGCAGTCGCAAAGAGTGTCGGCGCAATTTTTATGGTTGATATGGCACATATCGCAGGTTTAGTTGCGGCAGGACTTCACCCGAATCCCGTTGAATATGCGGATGTTGTTACCACTACAACTCATAAAACACTTCGTGGTCCTCGCGGTGGTATGATTTTATCGAGCGAAGCCAATGCAAAGGCTCTTAATAAAGGTATTTTCCCCGGTACACAGGGCGGCCCGCTTATGCATACAATCGCTGCAAAGGCTGTATGTTTTGGTGAGGCTTTGTCGGACGATTTTAAGGTATATCAACAGCAAATCGTTAAAAATGCACAAGCACTCGCTAAAGGTTTGACATCACGCGGTCACAAGTTGGTTTCAGGCGGTACAGATAACCACTTAATGCTCCTCGATCTTATCGGCACAGGCGTTACAGGTAAGGAACTCCAGCACAGACTTGACGAAGTTTATATCACCGCTAATAAAAATGCAATCCCGAACGATCCTGAAAGCCCGTTTATAACATCGGGTGTGCGTCTTGGTACACCTGCGGCAACCTCACGCGGACTTAAAGAGGACGATATGGATGTTATTGCAGAATGTATCCACCTTGCAGTCACAGACTTTGAAAATAAGGCAGACGATATTCGTAAAATGGTTACATCCGTCTGCGAAAAACACCCGCTCTATAAGTAAAAATGAGACGCTCCGTGTATACGGGGCGTTTGAGTTAAGTAGGGGCGTATTTCATCCGCACGTTATGGTGTCGCCTTCGTCGATGGATTAAAATCCTCTCCATTCATTCATAAGATAAAATATGCACACAACCGATGGCGGAGTACAGTCGCCGCCGCCCCCACCC
>JAXJSX010000018.1:0-4786 GCA_036309925.1 Acutalibacteraceae bacterium
ACAGCGAAAGTGATATTGAAACCTTGCGGTTTCAGTGATATTATATTCGCCCTTAAAACTGTCCGTAGGACAATATCACTAGCGTTAGCTAATATCACTGCGAAGCAATATCACTCGCCGTTAGGCGAATATAACTGTGGCACCTTCCTTACGGAAGATGCCACAAAGGGAACTTTTTTTCTTACACATTTAATATATGCCGTGCGACATACACACCGCTTGCAGAGGCGTGCGAGAGCGAGTGGGTGATGCCACTGCAATCGCCGATTACGAACAACCCCTTGTGGTTGGTTTCAAGATTGTTATCAATCTTCACTTCCATATTATAGAATTTAACTTCCACGCCGTAAAGCAGAGTGTCGTCGTTGGCAGTGCCGGGTGCAATTTTATCGAGTTTGTAGATCATCTCAACGATTGCATCCAAAATTCGTTTTGGAATGACAAGGCTCAGATCTCCGGGGGTAGCAGAGAGAGTCGGACGGACAAAACTTTCTTCAATTCGGCTGTCAGTCGAGCGTTTACCTCGGATAAGGTCACCGAAACGCTGAACGATTACACCGCCTCCGAGCATATTTGAAAGTCGGGCGATACTCTCGCCGTATTCGTTGGAATCCTTAAACGGATACGAAAAATGCTTTGACACAAGCAAGGCGAAATTAGTGTTATTCGTCTGCCTTTCAGCGCCTTCGTAACTATGCCCGTTGACTGTGACGATGCCGTTAGTATTCTCGTTTACAACCGCACCTTTCGGGTTCATACAGAAAGTGCGGACTAAATCTTCGTACTTTTCGGTGCGGTAAACGATCTTACTTTCGTATAACTCATCGGTCAAATGACTAAAAATCTCGTAGGGCAATTCCACACGCACACCAATATCCACACGGTTTGAGGTCGTGGGAATATCGAGCGACTTACACACCGACTCCATCCACTTACTACCGCTTCTGCCCGCTGAAATGATGCACTTTTCAGCCTCAAAACGCTCGCCGAGGGCATTGATTTTATATCCGCCGTCAACAACTTCAACCGAGTCAACAGGGGTAAGAAAATGAAAATCAATTTTATCTTTCAACTCATTGTAGATGTTTTGCAGCACCACATAGTTGATGTCAGTACCCAGATGTCTGACATTCGCCTCAAGCAGATGCAGTCCGTTTTGCATACACAACCGCTTGATTTCAGAGTTTGCGGTGGAATAAAGACGAGTCCCCTCACCGCCCATTTTCAGATTGATTTCGTCGACATACTTCATAAGTTCAGTCGCGCGTGCTTCCCCGATATAATGGTGAAGAGTGCCGCCGAACTGGTTTGTGATGTTGTATTTACCATCAGAAAACGCGCCCGCACCGCCAAATCCGTTCATAATCGCACAAGTTTTGCATTTTATGCAAGACTTGATTTTTTTGCCGTCAATCGGGCATATACGTTTATCGAGTGGGTTTCCGCTTTCAAAAACTACGATTTTAAGGTCGGGTGCGTGCTTTACAAGTTCGTATGCCGAGAAAATTCCGCCCGGACCTGCGCCGATTATAGCAACATCATACATATTTTCACCTTCAAATCACTCGGATTTACCAAGCCTGTTCATAAGTCTTGCGGGTGCGGATTTAATGTCAGCACCGCAATATAAAATATCGTAACATTCGCTGATTATCGGCATCTGCACATTGTATTTATCCGCCAAAGCCTTAGCAGTCGCCGCCGCATAGTAACTCTCAACCGTCTTTCCGACTTTAGCGAGTGCCTCATCAACCGACAATCCCGAACCTAAATACTCACCGAAAAGGCGGTTACGGCTATGATCTGAGGTACAGGTGACGATTAAATCGCCAAGCCCTGAAAGTCCCGCAAAAGTTGTGGCTTTTGCCCCCATTTCAACGCCGAGTTTCGAGATTTCGTGGATACCTCGTGTAATCAGCGCAGCGATTGTATTGTCCCCAAGACCAAGACCTTTACACACGCCCGCCGCCATTGCGATTACATTTTTGAGTGCCGCACCCGTTTCAACGCCGATCATATCGTCGTTGGTGTAGATGCGGAAGTTTTCGTTCATCATCGCATTTTGCACCACTCTCGCGGTAACACTGTTTTTACACGCAACTGTGACAAGTGTCGGCTTTCTGCGTGCGACTTCCTCTGCGTGTGACGGACCTGAGAGCACCACCGCTTCATTATCGGGCAATTCTTCGGAAATCACCTGTGAAAATCTTTTTAATGTGTCTTTTTCAAAGCCTTTTGAAACGCTGACAATAAATGCGTGTCCGTGCAACCCACGCTCACGAAGCATAATTGCATTTTCACGCACCGCAAACGACGGTGTGGCGATTATGATAATATCGCTTTTGCGAATTTCAGCGGTGTCTGTGGTAGCGATAATGCTTTCCGGGATTTTCACACCTTTTAAAAGCGGAGTTTCACGGTTTTGATTGATGTAGTCAATCTCCGACTGAAACTTACCCCATATCACAACATCGTGGCCGCAGTCACAACACAGCATCGCAAGTGCGACACCCCAACCGCCCGAACCGAGTACAGATATTTTCAATGTCCTGCCCCCTATCGTAATACAAAAACTACTTTTTCTTGCCGAATTTCTTTTCTTCGCCGTGTATAATTCTCACAATGTTTTCCTTATGCTTTGCAATGACGATTACTGCGAAAAGAAAGCTCAAAATTGTGATGATAATGTATTGCGCAAGTCCGAACAATGTGAACGAATATTCAGTAACTTTATCGCTGAAAACTGCGGTTAAAATCGGAATGGCAATCGCCGCCGCAATCGAACCGATGGATACTGTGCGTGTGATTGCGACAAGCACCAAAAACAGCGCAATCGCTATTAAAAATACTCGCCAATCAATCACTAAAAATATACCCGCAGTAGTGGCAACGCCTTTGCCGCCTCTGAAAGAAAAATACAAAGGGTATATATGTCCGATGATGCAGAACAGTCCTGCGAGGTATGCAAAATACAGCGGATTTATAACTGATGTGAGGTCGGTATTGAGGATTTTTGACAAAATCGGGACCATCAGGTATTTACCGAGCAAGCACGCAACAACGCCTTTGAGCAGGTCACATATGAATGTGAAAATTGCGGGTTTTTTGCCGACTGTACGCAGTACATTAGTCATTCCTGCGTTACCGCTGCCGTGCTGACGGATATCGGTATGGGCATAATAATTTGTGAAGATCACGGCAAAACTGATACTTCCCAGCAGGTAACTGACGAGAGCTAAAACTAAAGTCGCGATAATTAAAGTCATTTCCATTTTATTCGCCTCTTTCTCTTATAATGAACCGCACAGGTGTGCCTTCAAGTCCGAAGGTGGTGCGAATTTGATTTTCCAAGTAGCGTTGATATGAGAAGTGGAACAGTTCTGCACGGTTGCAAAAACACACAAAAGTCGGCGGATTGGTCTGCGCCTGTGTCATATAGTAGATTTTCAGTCGTTTACCCTTGTCGCTGGGCGGTTGCACTCGTGCGGTAGCATCTGACAAAAGGTCATTGAGCATACCCGTTGAGATGCGCATACTGTTCTGCTCGTTTACATATTTGATAAGTTCAAAAAGACGGTCGATACGCTGTCCTGTGTGCGCTGAAATGAAGATGATGGGTGCATACGACATAAACGAAAAATCGTTCATCAAACTCTTGCGGTAAGCGTCCATCGACTTGCCGTCTTTCTCATAAGCATCCCACTTATTCACTGCGATAATGCAACCCTTACCGCTCTCAAGTGCTAAGGAAGCAACCTTGCTGTCCTGCTCTGTGAAGCCTTCGAGTGCATCAATCATAATCACGCAAACATCTGCCCGTTCAACTGCGGCTTTTGCACGGATAACGCTGTATTTTTCGATTTTATCGTAGACTTTGGATTTGCGTCTGAGCCCTGCGGTATCAATAAATGTGAAACTGCCGAATTTATTATCGAGGTCAAAGTCAACGCTGTCACGGGTAGTGCCTGCGATATCTGACACGATTGTGCGGTTTTCGCCCGAAATGTAATTTATGAGTGATGATTTGCCGACATTCGGTTTGCCGATGACTGCCACGCAGACACGATCTGACTGCTCTTCGGTTTCATCATCGAATGTTAAATATTCAAAAACTTTATCGAGCAGATCGCCTGTGCCGTGACCGTGTACCGATGAAACTGCAATCGGCTCGCCGAGTCCTAAATTATAAAATTCGTAAAATTCAAGTGGAGGCTCACCGATACGGTCGCATTTATTGACGCACAAAACCACGGGTTTACCGCTTTTCTGGAGCATTGCGGCAACTTCGCTGTCGGTTGCGACAACGCCCGATTTTACATCGGTTACAAGGATGATAACCTGCGCCATATCTATTGCAAGTTCCGCTTGATTTCGCATCTGCGATAAAATTACATCGTCGGTTTTCGGCTCGATACCGCCTGTGTCGATGAGCATAATCTCCTTGCCGTTCCAATCGCAATCGCCGAAAATGCGGTCACGGGTGACACCCGGAGTGTCGTCTACGATCGACATTCGTTTACCGATGAGTTTATTAAAAAGTGTTGATTTGCCGACATTCGGTCTGCCGACTACCGCAACTATTGGTTTACCCATATTCCTCTCCTTCTTTTCAGACGCGAAATTTTCACTGATTAAAATTGTAGCTTAGCCTTCGGCCTCGCGTTTTTTCCAACGCGTAATTTGTACTGATTAAAATTTTAGCTTAGCCTTCGGCCTCGCGTTGAAGTCTGTAGTTATTGAACCTTTTGGCTTGTGCAAATTTAAGTTAAGCGTTTTTTCAAACGCG
>JAXJSX010000019.1:0-10757 GCA_036309925.1 Acutalibacteraceae bacterium
ACGCAATGCGTTCAATCACACCGGTAACAGCGTTTGCTTCAGACACATCTTTTTTTAAAAACTTCTGTCTTGCAGGGGTGTTGTAAAAAAGGTCGCGGACGATGATTGTAGTGCCGTTACTGCATCCCGCATCGTCAAAATAGACTTCTTCACCGCCGTGAATTTCATATTTAATGCCGAGTTGGGACTCTGCGGTTTTGGTGATGAGTTCGACTTTAGATACAGCGGCGATAGATGCGAGTGCTTCTCCTCTGAAGCCGAGAGTAAAGATGTTATCGAGGTCGCAAGCATCTTTAATCTTGCTGGTGGCGTGACGCAAAAACGCATTTTTAATGTCATCTTTTTCGATGCCACAACCGTTATCGGTTACACGGATGAAAGTTCTTCCGCCGTTTTTGATTTCAACGGTAACAGCGTCAGCGCCCGAATCTATGCAGTTTTCAACCAATTCTTTGATCGCTGATGAAGGTCTTTCGACTACTTCGCCCGCCGCAATAAGTTCGGCAGTTTTGCGGTCTAACACATTGATTTTTGCCACCTTTTAGCCTCCTTTTTTTAAATATTCTTTGCTTTTTCAACAAGCTCGTTCATCAAAGTGAGTGCCTCAAACGGCGTGAGATTGTTGATGTCAACTGTTTTCAAATCTTTTATTATGCTATCAGTCGCAGTATCAGAAAAGGTGATTTGAGTGTCCTCTTCTTCCGGAATTTCAACCGATGCGAGATTTTGAAAATCCGCTTTTGATGCGCTTTCGATGGATTTTAAAATCTTTTTGGCGTTTTTTATGACATCTGCCGGCAATCCTGCAAGTTTTGCTACTTCGATACCGTAACTTTCATCAGCACTGCCACGGATGATTTTACGCAGAAAGACTACGGTGTCACCGTCTTTTTTTGCGGCGATATTGTAGTTTTTAACACCTTTTACCGTGGTTTCAAGCACAGATAATTCGTGGTAGTGAGTTGCGAATAAAGTTTTTGCGCCGAGTTTTTTCTTGTCTGCAACAAATTCAAGTACGGCGCGTGCGATTGCCATACCGTCGTAGGTTGATGTGCCTCTGCCGACTTCGTCAATTATGAGCAGACTCTTTGAGGTTGCATTTTTGAGAATTCCCGCAATTTCCTTCATTTCAACCATAAAAGTGGATTGACCGTGAGCAAGGTCATCTGATGCTCCTACTCGTGTGAATATCGCATCGGTAATTGAGATTTTTGCAGATTTTGCGGGGACAAATGAGCCGATGTGTGCCATTAAAGTGATGATTGCAACCTGGCGCATATATGTAGATTTACCTGCCATATTAGGCCCTGTGATGATTGCACAGCGATTGTCTTTCAAGTCCAGCGAAGTATCGTTTGGTACAAATGAAATGTCACCGAGTTTTTCAACAACAGGGTGTCTGCCGTCAATAATCTCGATTTCGCCTGTCATATTAAGTTCGGGGCAGGTATATGAATTTTCATATGCAATCGTTGCGAGCGAATAGATCGCATCAAGCTTTGCGATTGCGACTGCAGTTTTGCGGATACGCTCTGACTGCATTCCTACAGCGTCACGGATTTTACAATACATTTCGTATTCTAATGTGTACCATCTGTCCTGCGCACCTAAAATTCTGCCTTCAAGTTGTCGTACTTCTTCGGTTGTATATCGTTCACCCGAAGCGACTGTCTGTCTGCGGACATAGTCTTCAGGAGGTACAAAATCTTTAACAGCCGCAGGGATTTCAATGTAATATCCGAAAACGCGGTTATATTTGACTTTGAGCTTTTTAACGCCTGTACGCTCCCGCTCCTGTTCTTCTAACTGACGCACTATATCCTTGCCGTCAGTCATATCGTAGAAATTGCGGTCAATTTCTTCATCAAAGCCTCGTTTTATAAGTTTGCCGTCACGCAGGGTAACAGGCGGGTCATCTTCGAGTGCATCAAGCAGTAGCTTGTACACATCTTGGAGTTCGTCGATACCGTTGTAAATTTCCCTTAACATCTCGCATCTACAATCAGCGATTGTGGCTTTAAGCGTGGGCATCTTTTCGAGTGTGTTTCTGAGTGCCACCAATTCTTTCGGGTTGATGGTTTTGTATACAACGCGCGTTGTGAGTCGTTCCAAATCCTTGATATAACTTAAAATATCGCCGAGTTGGTCAAGTAAAATCACATCGTTTGTTAGTTCTCCAACAGCGTTTTGACGGCGGGAAATCGCTGCGATTGAGATTAGCGGAAATTCAAGCCAATGATTGATAAGCCTTTTGCCCATAGGGGTTTTGCATTGATTGAGCACCCACAAAAGTGTTGCTTTTTTATTGCCTCCGCGGATAGTTTCGGTAAGTTCCAAATTAGTGCGTGCCGCCATATCAAGCTGCATAAACTGTGCGTTGCTGTAAATGTTTATATCGCGGATAGTAGCTAAATCATTTTTCTGAGTCTTGTAAAGGAAAGCAATGGTGCGTGAAACTGCATTTTTCGCTATTTCATCAACATTTATGCTGTCAAAATCGGTTACTCCGAAATGATTTAAAGTGTCCCTCTCAAGTTCTTCGTTAGAAAATTCATCATCCAAAAATATTTCAGTTCTACATTCGAGTGAATGTCTTAAAAATGAATTAACGATTTTATCATCGTATGCTTGTGCGTTTATAAGCAGTTCTTTAGGACTAAAGCGAGTCAATTCGTTTACGATGTCGTTGCCGATAGCATCAGATGTAAAAGTGGTTAAATTGAACTCGCCTGTTGAAATGTCAACAAAGCAACAAGAGGCTGTATTGTCTTTTCGGTAAACAGTTGCAAGGTAATTGTTACGAGAAGTTTCAAGCATTGAATCCTCAGTAACAGTACCCGGTGTGATAACTCGGGTTACTCTTCTTTCAATGATTTTCTTATCACCGGGTTGTTCGATTTGCTCGCATACAGCAACACGGTAACCCTTTTTAACAAGGCGTGAAATGTACGATTCGCAACTGTGGTACGGAACACCGCACATCGGAGCACGTTCGTTTTCGCCGCTCGGTCTGCCTGTGAGTGTTAAGTCAAGTAATGACGCCACAAGTGTGGCATCATTAAAGAACATTTCATAAAAATCACCGAGACGGAAAAGGACAATACTGTCAGCGTACTGCTTTTTTATTTCGAGATATTGACGAATCATCGGCGACATTTTTTCATTTATTTCAGGAAGAATGTCGGTGCGTTGCGGCATCTTTTCCGCCTCCTTTACTGTTTTTAATTAAATTTTAGTGACAGCCGCCACAAGTTGAGCACGAACCTGAACAGTTATGTTCAACTTCGCAAGTCATCGGGTCTTCGCCCTCAACGGTCATACCTAAAATCATAGTGATTTGGTTCATAATTGTGTCGATTGCTTCTTTTGCGTTGTTGAATTTAATCATATTTTCGTTTTCCATAATGGAAGTGTAGCAATCGTTGAGTTGTGAATTGAGTTCCTGGATCTTCTCTTTATCCTTCTTATCTTCCGGCTTTGAAATTTCGTTGCCAAGCGACATCCGAAGTAAATTGAAGTCGCCAATCAACTTTTGAAGACCTTCGTCTTCATCGTTTTGCTGTTTGCAAGCGGCATATGTGATGTATGCCTCGCTTTCTTGAATAGCCTTGCCGAGTTCTCTTGCCATTTTGATAATATCCATTTTAATTACCTCTCTTAAATAATTTTTCCTTTTAATATCCAAGTCTTGACATCGTAAATTTCGACATCAACGAACTTTCCGATTAAGTCACGCTCGCCTTCGATTTCTACGATTTGATTATCGAGTGTGCGGGCGTTAAGCAATCCGGGTTTTGTCATCTCTTCAATCAACACACGCATTGTTTTGCCTTTTTGAGATGCGCTGATTGCAGATGCGATTTTCTCCTGTTCATCGAGTAATTCTCTAAACCACTCACCCTTTTGCTCTTTTGTAGCGGGATCGTCCATCTGCGCAGCAGGTGTGCCTTTTCGCGGAGAATAGATGAATGTATAAAGTGAGTGATATTTGACCTCTTTAATAAGAGAAACCGTATCAAGAAATTCCTCGTATGTTTCTGATGGGAATCCCACGATAATATCTGATGTGAGTTTGATGTCGGGCATTTTCTCTTTTGCGTATTTTATAAGCGATAAATATTTAGCGCGGTCGTAATGACGGTTCATAGCTTTGAGTACACGGTCATTGCCCGACTGCACAGGCAGATGAAGATGTTTTTCTACCTTTTCACATTCCGCCATTGTATCCAGAAGCTCGAAAGTACAGTCTTTCGGGTGCGATGTCATAAAGCGGAGAGTGAAATCACCCTCGACTGCGTTTAGTCTGCGAAGAAGTTGCGCAAACGAAATCCCGCCGTTGTAGGAATTGACATTCTGACCGAGTAAGGTTATATCTTTAACACCCTTTTCGAGCATCATTCTTAAATCCCGCTCAATATCTTCAGGTTTTCGGCTACATTCTCTGCCACGAACATACGGCACTATGCAGTAGGTGCAGAAATTATTACAGCCGTACATTACAGGAAGCCATCCACGCACACCGCCGTCGTGGATTGTGGGGACACCCTCGGCGATTTTGCTGTCGGTATCGTCAACATCGAACACCCGTTCTTCGCTGGTAAGTACTTCATATATCATCTGCGGAAGTTTGTGGATTACATGAGTGCCGAAAACCAAATCCACATGGGTGAAACTTTTGCGGATTTTATCTGCGATGTGTTGTTGCTGTGTCATACAACCGCAAAGTGCAACGATTGCATCAGGTCTGCGTCGTTTGAAATGCTTGAGTGCACCGACATTGCCGAATACACGGTCTTCTGCGTGTTCACGAACAGCACAGGTGTTGAAGATGATGAAGTCTGCATCGTCTTCATTTTCTGTGAAAGTATAGCCCATTTCACTTAGCATTCCTTTGATTTTCTGACCGTCTGCAACATTTTGCTGACATCCAAAGGTGCGAACCAAGGCTTTTGGGGATTTGTATTTCTCAATCGCAAGCAAACGGACTTTCTTTGCATATTCGCGTTGGACTGTAATTTCTTCTTTTGGTACAAATTTAGTATTACCTTTAGTATCCAAAATTTTCACTCCGTTTAATCGTCTAATTTTAAAATTGCCATAAACGCCTCCTGCGGCACTTCTACTGTGCCGAATTGGCGCATACGCTTTTTACCCTCTTTCTGCTTTTCAAGCAGTTTTTTCTTTCGGGTTATGTCACCGCCGTAGCATTTTGCAAGTACATCTTTACGCACCGCTTTGACAGTTTCTCTTGCAATTACTTTACCACCGACTGCAACTTGTATCGGAACTTCAAAAAGTTGTCGTGGAATATGCACTTTAAGTTTTTCCGCAATTCTGCGGGCACGGATGTATGAATTGTCGGAATGTGCAATAGATGAAAGTGCATCGACAATATCGCCGTTCAAAAGTACATCAAGTTTAACAAGCTTTGACACACGGTATTCTTTCATTTCGTAGTCGTATGAAGCATAACCGCGTGTGCGCGATTTTAAAGCATCAAAAAAGTCGTAAACGATTTCATTCAACGGCATTTCATAATGAATGTCAACACGCTCTTGGGTGGTGTATTGCATATCCTTGAACACACCGCGGCGTTCCTGGCACAAGTCCATAATCTGACCGACAAATTCATTCGGGCTGAATATGTGCACATCGCAGAAAGGCTCATATGCAGTGGCGATTGTGGCAGGATCAGGGTAGTTTGTGGGGTTATCAATTTCAACGGTTTCACCCGTGGTTAATTCAAATTTATACACAACGCTCGGTGAGGTTGTTACAAGGTCAAGATTGTATTCGCGTTCCAATCGTTCTTGTATAATTTCCATATGAAGAAGCCCTAAAAATCCACATCTGAAACCGAAGCCGAGCGCGCCCGATGTTTCGGGTTCAAATTCGAGCGCAGCATCGTTTAACTGCAATTTTTCGAGTGCCTCACGTAGATCGGTGTACTGTGCCCCGTCTGCGGGATACACGCCGCAGAACACAACGGGATTTACCTTGCGGTATCCGTCGAGTGCATTTTCCGCAGGGATTTCAGCATTGGTGATTGTATCGCCGACTCTGGCATCTGCAACATTTTTGATTGATGCAGCAATGTAACCGACTTCACCCGAACGCAGTTCATCACACGACTCCATATACAGTGCACGCTTTCTGCCGAGTTCAACGACATCAAATTCTGCGCCTGTGGACATCATACGAATACGGTCGCCTGTTCTGACAGTGCCTTCAACAACACGGAAATACACGATAACGCCTTTATAGGGGTCGTAGTATGAGTCGAAAATAAGTGCTTTCAAAGGTGAATCGTTGTCAATTGCGGGTGGGGGTACTAAATTTACAACCTGCTCCATTACAGCACCGATGTTGATACCGTTTTTAGCAGAAATCTGCGGGGCGCTTTGTGCCTCAATGCCGATAATATCTTCAATTTCATTTGCGACTCTCTCAGGATCAGCACTCGGCAAGTCGATTTTATTTATAACAGGCAAAATCTCTAAATTATGATCGAGTGCCAAATATGTGTTAGCGAGTGTCTGTGCTTCGATGCCTTGGGAAGCATCAACAACCAAAACTGCACCCTCGCAAGCCGCAAGAGAACGCGAAACCTCGTAGTTGAAGTCGACGTGGCCTGGAGTGTCGATTAAATTTAATTCGTAAAGTTCGCCGTCATTCGCTTTATAGTAAAGTGTAACTGCGTGTGCCTTGATGGTGATACCGCGTTCGCGTTCCAAATCCATACTGTCAAGCAACTGCTCTGTCATCTCCCGTTTTTCAACGGATTGAGTAAGCTCTAACATACGGTCAGCGAGCGTGGATTTGCCGTGGTCTATATGTGCAATAATGCAAAAATTTCTGATGTTTTCTTGTGGAATCTGCATTATATACCCCTTTCACGATTATAAATGTAATAAAAAATAGTTTCAAATTATTATAACATAAAATCTTAAATAGTTCAACATTTAATATTGCAAAATTTGAAAAATTGTGATAGAATATAAACTGTAATATTATGCAGATATCTGCGACTTTTAGGAGTGATTTGTTTGTTTGGTTATCCGGGTGTGAAACCTGGCGGTCTTACCTCTGAAAAAGAGGCTATGATTTTAGTTTGTTTCCTCATTGACAACACAAAAATACCGCTTAATGAGGATAATATTCTAAATATTGTAACCGCTAAAGAAATTGCAAATTATTTCGACACAGGCTCTGCTATCGCTCGTCTGCTCGAAAATATGAATATTATGCACGATAAAGACGGTTGTTTACAACTAACGCCCACAGGCAGTACGGTTGCGGATGAATTGTCATCAACTCTGCCACGGTCTGTGCGCGAGGATGCTCTTGACGGTTTGAGTATTGAAAATACAATGCAACGCAATTTGAAAGACAACGACTTTATCATAACTCAAAACGAAAACGGTTTGTGCGATATTCAAATCAGGATGAATGAACAAGGTAAAGAATTTTTCGGTATTCATATCAGCGGTTTTGACAAATATCAGTCAGATGTGATGAAACAACGGTTTTACAGAAATCCGACTGCCGTTTATCAAACCTGTTTAAAGGTGTTGTTGAATTATGACCCAAAAAATCCGACTGAGTTAGAGGAGCTTGAACAATGAGCTATTTATCGGTAATAATGATTGGTGTCGGCCTTGCGGCAGACGCATTTTCGGTGTCGGTATCCAAAGGTTTGGTTTGTAAATTCAAGGTTTGGAAAAATGCACTTTTGTGCGGACTTACCTTTGGGTTATTTCAAGGATTTATGCCACTTATAGGTTGGTTTGTCGGCAGTCGATTTGCAAGCATCATCGACAGATACAGCGGGATTATCGGTTTTGTGATTTTAGGGTTCATCGGCGGTAAAATGATTATCGAAAGTTTGCGCGGTGAAGATAGTGCGGATAATGGCGATATGACATTTAAAACACTTATGATTTTAGGCATCGCCACAAGCATTGATGCGCTTGCGGTCGGGGTTACATTTGCTACTCCTGATATGAACGCTTTAAGTTTTGTGAATGCGTTTTTGATTACATTATCATACTGCTCGGTAATTGCTGTAATTACTTTTGTTTTATCTTTACTGGGATTTCTTTTCGGGAAAAAGTTAAACGGCGTAATCGGTTCAAAAGCAGGCATTGTCGGCGGCGGTGTGTTATGTATCATCGGGCTGAAACTGCTGATTGAATCGCTAATTTAGTTGTCTTAAATAATTGTTGATTTTTCACAAGATATAGTATATAATTAAGTAAACACCTTAACATATAGAAAGGCGGAAATGAATATGTGCGGTATAGTTGGTTTTACAGGTAATACTCCTGCGGCTCCGATTTTGCTACAAGGTCTTGCAAGACTTGAATACAGAGGATATGACTCTGCGGGAATCGCTGTTTTTAAAAACGATAAGATTAAGATTAAAAAGGCTTGCGGAAGACTTCAGACTCTTCGCGACCTCATCAACGACGGTAAAGATCTCACAAGTACAGTGGGTATAGGTCATACAAGATGGGCAACTCACGGTAAGCCGTCAGATGAAAATGCACATCCTCACCGTTCGCAAAGCGGACTTTTTGCGATTGTGCACAACGGTATTATTGAGAATTACGCTTCCCTTCGCAAATCACTTATTAAGAAAGGCTACAATTTTGTGTCTGAAACTGACACTGAAGTTGTTGCACACTTGCTCGAAGAAAACTATAACGGCGACTTCTTCGGCGCTGTGTCGAAAACCATTAAGATGATTGAGGGATCATATGCACTTGGAATTTTATGCAACGATTTTCCGAATGAGATGTATGCGGTTAAAAAAGCAAGTCCGCTGATTGTAGGTTTGTCCGAAGACGGCAATATGGTTGCATCCGACATCCCTGCGGTACTCCCTATCACAAGAGATATTTGCTATCTTAAAGACGGTGATATTGTTCATTTGACTGCATCTTCAGTTGAAATTTACGATACAGATAAAAACAAGATCGAGCGTGAAGTCAAGACAATCGAATGGGATGTTTCCGCTGCTGAAAAGGGCGGTTACGAACATTTTATGATCAAAGAGATTATGGAACAGCCGAAAGCTCTGCGTGAAACAATAGCACCGAGAATTAAAGACGGCAAAATTCATCTTGACGGCATCGAACTTACCCGCGAAAAATTAGAGAAAATTCAAAGAATCAACATCATTGCGTGCGGATCGGCGTATCACGTTGGTGTGGTGGGTAAATATGTAATTGAGAATATGTGCAGAATTCCCGTTTTTGCGGAAATCGCATCTGAATTCAGATACAGCGACCCAATCGTTGATGAAAATTCGTTAGTTATCATCATAAGCCAGTCGGGTGAAACTGCCGATACTCTTGAAGCGCTCAAGGTTGCAAAAGCGAAGGGTGCTACAACCATTGCAATCGTAAATGTTGTTGGCAGTCAGATCGCAAACGAGGCACAGCACGTGCTTTACACTTGGGCAGGCCCTGAAATTTCGGTTGCAACCACAAAGGCATATTCAACACAGCTTGCTCTTATGTATCTTATCGCACTTGAAATCGGTCAGAAACTCGACAGAATTGATGGAAAGTATGTTGCGAAAATGCTTGCATCTATTGAAGATTTGCCCGATAAGGTTGAAAAGATTTTGAAACTCGCGCCCGAAATTGAAGAAATGGCACAGAGATACGCATATCTTGATCACGCTTATTTCATCGGCAGAAATCTTGATTATGCGGTGTCGCTTGAAGCGTCTTTGAAGTTAAAAGAAATCAGTTACATTCATTCCGAGGCATATGCAGCAGGCGAGCTTAAACACGGTACAATTTCTCTTATTGAAAAAGGTACATTTGTTGTTGCACTTGCTTGCAACGAACGGTTGATTGCGAAGACTATGAGCAACATCAAAGAAGTTAAGGCGCGCGGTGCAGAAGTTTTACTGCTCACTTGCGAGGATTACGGTATACACAGCGATGAGGTTGACCATACAATCACTATCCCGTCAACTCACGAGTTACTCACCCCGTCGCTCGAAGTCGTGCCGTTGCAGTTGCTCGGTTACTATATCGCAAAGGCGAGAAAATGTGATATTGACAAACCGAGAAATCTTGCAAAATCAGTTACAGTCGAATAAATTTAAAAAGCCTACGATTTCACATCGTAGGCTTTCGTTTTACTTGTTTAAATATTCATCAATCGCTTTGGCAGCGGTTTTTCCTGCACCCATCGCAGAAATTACTGTTGCAGCGCCTGTTACAGCATCGCCACCTGCATAAACACCTGTTTTGCTTGTAGCTCCTGTGGTTTCCTCAACAATGATACCGCCTCTTTGATTTACATCAAGGCCCTTTGTTGTTGCCTTAATCAGCGGGTTAGGTGAAGTACCGATAGAAATAATTACAGTGTCTACATCGAGTACAAACTCGCTACCGGGTATTTCAATAGGTCTACGGCGACCGCGTTCATCCGGTTCACCGAGTTCCATTTTTATGCATTTCATTCCTTTAACGAAACCGTTTTTCGCATCGAATTTATCATCAGGATTGTTATAACCCAAAATCTCAACAGGGTTGTTTAAAAGTCTGAAATCAATCCCCTCTTCGATTGCGTGTTCAACTTCTTCTTTACGGGCAGGAAGTTCATCCATCGAACGACGGTAGACGACATACACCTTTTCTGCGCCAAGACGAAGTGCGGTGCGTGCTGCATCCATTGCAACATTGCCTCCACCGACTACAGCGACTTTGCCGCCTTTCATAATCGGAGTAATGGGA
>JAXJSX010000020.1:0-2225 GCA_036309925.1 Acutalibacteraceae bacterium
CGCATAATCACCAATACTTGTCACCGGATAACCGTTGATTTCGGATGGGATGTCGTCAGTTACGATACCTGCATCTGCATCATAAACCTCCGCCTCGCCTGTTTCGGTATCAATTTTATATTTGATACCGTCTTGTGTGATGGATGTGGTTTCTGCGCTTGCTGAAATCGGAACTATACCGATGATCAAGAGCAGGCAGATTACTAAAGATACTACTTTTTTCATAAAATTCTCCTTTGCATTTTTATCTTACATTATACACCACAATTTTCCGTTTGTCAAGAAAACAAATGACTTTTTATACTTCACCGCTGAATTTTTAAAATTAACTATTGCAAACTCAAGCGAAATTTGGTATCATAGATATGATAGATTAAAAAAGGATATGGTGATTTATTTATGAGAGCTGTAATTACTGTTATCGGCAAAGATGTTGTCGGTATTCTTGCAAAGGTTTCGGCAACTTGCGCTGAATACGATGTAAACATTACTGAAGTTACTCAATCTGTACTTCAAGATATGTTTGCTATGATTATGATGTCGGATGTTTCTAACTGTTCGGTGTCTTTCAACGATTTCAGAGATAAAATGGACGAACTCGGAAAGCAAAATTCCCTGTCAATCCACGTTATGCACGAGGATATTTTCAACTCGATGCACAGAATTTAATGTGAGGTCTTAAAAATGTTAAATGTTGGCGATATTCTCGAAACAATCACTATGATTGAAGAAGAACACCTTGACATACGCACAGTTACAATGGGCATTTCTTTGCTGGAATGTATTGACAGCGACATTGACAAAGCGTGCGACAAGGTCTACGATAAAATCGTGCGTTACGCAAAGGATTTAGTACCTGTTTGCGAACAGATTGAAAAGGAACTCGGTATTCCGATTATCAACAAGCGTATTTCGGTCACTCCGATTGCAATGATTGCGTCGGCTTGTCAGTCATCGAATGTTGTAAAGTTTGCACATACATTAGAGCGTGCGGCGCAGACAGTCGGCGTAAACTTTATCGGCGGATATTCAGCGCTTGTGCAAAAAGGTTTTGCGGCGGGCGATTATGCGCTAATCGAATCCATTCCGCAAGCCCTTGCTGAAACAGAGCACGTATGTTCGTCTGTAAACATCGGCTCGACTAAAGCAGGTATCAATATGGATGCTGTTGCAATGATGGGCAAGCAAATCAAAACAGCCGCTGAACTCACCGCTGACCGTGACTGCATTGGTGCGGCGAAATTGGTTGTATTCTGCAATGCTCCTGAGGATAATCCGTTTATGGCCGGTGCTTTTCACGGTGTCGGCGAGCCTGACTGCGTTATCAATGTCGGCGTGTCGGGCCCGGGTGTTGTAAGAGCCGCCCTTGCAAAGTCGAAAGGTCTTGATATAACGGGCGTTGCTGATTTGGTTAAGCGTACTGCATTCAAGATCACCCGTATGGGACAATTAGTTGCGAAACTTGCGGCTGAGAGGTTGTATGTGCCGTTTGGCATTGTAGATTTATCACTCGCACCGACTCCCGCAGTCGGCGACTCGGTTGCTCATATTTTAGAGGAAATGGGATTAGAGCAATGCGGTGCGTGTGGCACTACTGCGTGTCTTGCACTTTTGAATGACGCTGTTAAAAAAGGCGGCGTTATGGCATCGTCAAAGGTTGGCGGTTTGTCAGGCGCATTTATTCCGGTGTCGGAAGATGCGGGTATGATTGATGCGGCTCGCAACGGTACACTCACCATTGAAAAGTTAGAGGCGATGACTGCTGTATGTTCAGTCGGTCTTGATATGATTGTAATCCCCGGCGACACTTCAGCTGATGTTATTTCAGGTATTATCGCAGACGAAGCGGCAATCGGTATGGTGAACTCCAAAACCACAGCTGTACGTCTTATCCCTGCTATCGGCAAGGGTGTCGGTGAGGAACTCAATTTCGGCGGTCTGCTCGGTTCAGGCCCTGTAATGAAGGTCAATACCGCATCGCCGTCGGTGTTTATCGGCCGCGGCGGTCAGCTGCCCGCACCTATGCAAGCGCTTAAAAACTAAAATCAAAGCTGAAAATATATTCTTCTTTTTCGGTTGATATGACATAACTTAAAGTACAAAAAAGCGAAAGGGCCAACTTCTTTACGAAGCATTTCCCTTCCAATACCACTTTTAATATTAAATAAAAACCGCAATTTCTAAAATGAAATTGCGGTTTTTTCTATTTAACTGTCTTCAAGAAC
>JAXJSX010000021.1:0-2045 GCA_036309925.1 Acutalibacteraceae bacterium
AACGGCTCCTTGCCGATAAAATTCTTAATTGCTTCGTTTACAGCCGGAATTCTTGATGAACCGCCGACCATAAGAACTTTTGAAATTTCGCTTTTATCAAGGCCTGCGTCCGACAATGCCTGACGAACCGGACCCATTGTAGCCTCAACTAAATCAGCAGTAAGTTCATTGAATTTAGCGCGTGTAAGTGTTGCTTCATAGTGCTTCGGACCGGTCTGGTCAGCAGTTAAGAACGGTAGGTTGATGTCAACGGTAGTAACACCGGAAAGGTCGATTTTAGCCTTTTCAGCCGCCTCTTTAATGCGTTGCATAGCCATTTTATCGCCGCTTAAATCAATACCGTTTTGCGCTTTGAAATCGTTTACGATATAATCCATAACGCGCTTATCAAAATCGTCACCGCCAAGACGGTTGTTACCTGCGGTTGCTAAAACTTCCTGTACACCGTCGCCCATTTCAATGATAGAAACATCGAAAGTACCGCCGCCAAGGTCGTAAACCATAACTTTCTGTTCGCTGTCTTTGTCAACACCGTATGCGAGTGCCGCAGCAGTCGGCTCGTTGATGATACGCTTTACATCAAGACCTGCAATCTTACCTGCGTCTTTTGTAGCCTGACGCTGTGCATCTGTGAAGTATGCGGGGACTGTGATAACAGCCTCTGTTACAGGCTGACCGAGATATGCTTCAGCATCTGCCTTGAGTTTCTGAAGAATAACCGCTGAAATTTCCTGCGGAGTGAATTTTTTGTCGTCAATAGCAACTGTGTAATTAGTACCCATTTCGCGTTTGATAGATGAAATTGTACGGTCGGGGTTTGTGATAGCCTGGCGCTTTGCAACCTGACCGACAAGTCTTTCACCGTTTTTGGAGAATGCTACAACCGACGGAGTTGTACGAGCACCCTCTGCGTTTGCGATAACTACCGGATCGCTGCCTTCAATAACAGCAACGCAAGAGTTGGTAGTACCCAAGTCGATACCAATAATTTTTCCCATTTAAAATCAAATCCTTTCAAATATAAAACAAATTAAATATGTTAATCGCAATTTGCGACTTTTACCATTGCGTAACGAAGTACCGTGTCGCCGAGTTTGTAACCTTTTTGCAACACTTCAACTACTGTATTCTCGCCGACCGATTCGTCTTCAACTTTCATTATTGCCTGATGAAAATCAACATCGAACGGCTGATTTTCGGGGTTGATTTCCTCAAGTCCCATCTTTGTGAGAGCATCGAACAATCCTTTGACTGTCATTGACACGCCCTTTGCATAGTCAACAGCGCTATCGTCAGCCGATAAAGCACGCTCGATGTTGTCGATAGATGGCAACAACTCTTTTAATGTATTCGCTTTTACAAATTCAGTGAGTTTATCTTTATTTTGATTTTCTCTGCGCTTGAAATTCTCAAACTCAGCAATTTTGCGAAGGATTGTATCATCACGCTCTGCAATCTGTGCTTCAAGTTCAGCAATTTTTGCGTTTAATTCATCAACTTCACTTACTTCGCCGGTTTCCTCGACTTCTTCAGTTTCAACCTTGTTTTCAATATCTTTTTTTGACATTAACTTCAATCCTTTCACTGTAAATCCTGTGTGTATTTTTTAGTTAAATACCTACCGAGCGAATCTTTGAAATATAATATACTCGGGATAATCGTTTCATAATTCATTCGGTCCGGGCCGAGTATTCCAATCGCACCTGCGTTCTCATCGCCGAGTTTGTATTTAGCGACAATCACACCTGAATGTGATAAAGCCCGCTCGCCCGTTTCACTGCCGAGAATGACTGTTATATCACCGCCTGTGTGGGATAACATATTGTGCAGTCCTGACTCGTTTTTGAGATAATCAAACAGCGGTATGATTTTATCCGAACAGAATTCTCTGTGCGAGAATAAATTTGATTGACCTTTGAGTTTGATGCTTGTTTTTGAAAGTTCATCTGCAAGTTCAATCGCCGCAGATACCGCAGGCACCGCATAAAGAGCATCTTCGCCGAGATTTAACAGCGTGCTTTGAATGGTTGCAGGCGTTATCAACT
>JAXJSX010000022.1:0-3210 GCA_036309925.1 Acutalibacteraceae bacterium
AGCCGTAACTGCCGTATTTTCCGCCGTATTTGCCGTAGCGGTAACCGTTTTCGGAAGTCGCGCCGTTTAAGATGAAACCAAGCACTTTAGTTTCATTGAATTTGCAGTCGTTGAGGACATCCCTGATTGCATCTTTTCGGGTTGCGTCCTGACGGACAACAACTGCGATACCGAGGGTGCGCTTGCCGAGGATAAGTGCGTCAGTAACAAGTCCGAGCGGTGGCGTGTCGATGAAAATGTAGTCGTAATCCTTGTAAAGTTCGCTGAGCATCTGTTCGATTGCATCGGAGTAGATAAGTTCAGACGGGTTCGGTGGGATAACGCCCGCTGACATCACGGACAAGTTATTATATTCGGTTTTCTGCACACTTTCAGCGATTGAGTTGAAACCGCCGAGTACATTAGACAAGCCCGGTGCGTTTTTCACGCCCTTTAAATAACGGTGGACTGACGGGTTTCTCATATCCGAGTCAATCAGCAACACCTTACTGCCTGTCTGCGCAAAGGTGATTGCAAGGTTTATGCAGGAGGTGGTTTTACCGTCATTCGCCATTGCGCTTGTAACAACGATAGCCTTGCTGTTACTGCTTTTATCCATTGTGAAGATGAGGTTTGTACGCGCCGCTTTATACGCTTCGACCACATTAAACGGAGTTTTATCATTTAAAATCAGTTCACGCGCCTGTCTTGCGTCGCTGACTTCCAAACCGACTTTTTTAGCCATTATCGTCTACTTCCTTTCTTCAAACTACTTTTTAATAACAGGAATAACTCCGATAACAGGAATGTCGCTGAAAGTATCGGAAAGGTCTTTTTTGCTCTTGATTTTGTTACTGAGTAAGTGCATCACTATAATTATACCGCAAGCAACGGCTGCTGCTGCAACTCCCGCAAAAAGTGCATCACGCTTAGATGCAGGGCCGCTCTTGGCTTCGGGCAGTGACGGCTCGTCAATATATTCTACCCAGCCTGCACGGATAACACGCATAATTTCCTGTCTGCCGTATTGGAAGACATAACTTGCGATAATCTGTGCATCCTTTGCGTTGTTGCAGGTGACTGAAAGGCTGATGATTTCGCTGTCAGACGAGGTAGTGACATTAACCATTGAGTTAATCTGCTTTGCGGTATACGCGCCTTCTAATTGGTCGGCAACGTTCTGACAAACGGTGGTCGATTTAAAAATCTCTTTATATGAATTTGCAAGTCGGGAGGCAAGTTGCACATCCGAATATGACATTTCATCGCTGCTTGTGTTTGCAACATAGATTTTGGTTCTGGAGGTATATTCTGCGGGCAAGATGAACTCACTGTAGCCGAACACCAAAACTGCGGCTGCAACTGCGGCGATAATCGGAATCCAAATCTTTTTAAGTACGACTTTTGCAAGCTCGACTAAGTCGATACCCTCATTTTCAGCAGGATTTACATTGTTAATGTTATCCACTTTTGTCACTTCCTTTAGTTTAAATATTACAATTGTAGAAATTTTAACATTTACTCTTATATAATAGCACAGTTTAAGTGTTTTTGCAACTACTTTTTTTGAATTAAACAAAGAAAAGACGGCTTGCGCCGTCCTCTCTAAACTCTGCCGTAAGTTTCGTTGATAACTCTTATGGATTTTGCCAGCGTATCCGACAAATCACGCTTACCTATTCTCCACACCCAGTTGTCGCCGAGTGTTGACGGCGTGTTGATTCTGCCCTCTTTGCCCTGCTGTAAAATATCTGCCATTGGAATAACGGCATATTTCGCGGTGGATGCAATCGCTGTGCGGATGAGTGCTGAAACCACCGATTTTTCATCGCAGTTAAGATACTCACAGATGTACTTTTTGGTTTTTTTGTCACATTCATCGAACCACGCGCGAGTGGTCTGGTTATCGTGCGTACCTGTGTAGACGATATGGTTGTAGCCGTACTCGTGGGGCAGATATTTATTGCGGTTGTCGTCACCGAATGCGAATTGCAACACTTTCATTCCCGCAAAGCCGGTTTTGTCAAGAAGCGACTGCACCTTTTCGTCAATAAACCCGAGGTCTTCTGCGATAATATTCATCCCGCCGAGTTTGCGTTTTGCCTTTTTGAACAGATCATAGTCAGGGCCTTTCACCCATCTGCCGTTTTTGGCGGTTTTCTCGCCGTAAGGGATGGAATAGTAAGATTCAAATCCTCTGAAATGGTCAATTCTTACAATATCGTACAGTTTGAGTGCGTGTTTTATCCGCTTAATCCACCATTTATAGCCGGTCTTTTTGTGGTATTTATAATCGTAGAGCGGATTGCCCCAAAGTTGACCGTCTTCGGAAAACGCATCGGGCGGGCATCCTGCAACGGCAGTGGGTTTGTTATCTTTATCGAGTTGAAAAAGTTTTTTGGAAAAATAGACATCCGACGAATCGAGTGCGGTATAAATCGGAATGTCACCGATGATTTTCACGCCCTGTTTATTGCAGTATTTTTTGAGTGCTGACCATTGTTTATAGAACATAAACTGCAAAAACTTTTGAAAGTCGATTTCGTTTTTGAGTTTTTCTTTATAAGATGAAAGATCGGAGATTTTGCCCCATTTAAGCCATTCCTTACCGCCGAAATGGTTTTTCATCGCCATAAAAAGTGCGTAATCGTCAATCCAGAACTGCTGTTTTTTTAGGAATTTTTGATATTTTTCATCATTCTTATTGAAACGCGAAAATGCGGTTTTCAGCACATCAAACCGTGTCTGATACTGCGTATGATAGTCGATGAAATCGGGGTTTTCGAGATGTTCGCAGTCTGATTTTTTGAGCAGTTTCTCATTTATCAGCGTGTCTAAGTCGATGAAATACGGGTTGCCTGCGAACACCGAGAACGATTGATAAGGCGAGTCGCCGTATCCTGTCGGGCCGATGGGCAGGACTTGCCACAGACTGCAACCCGACTTTTTCAAAAAGTCAGCAAATTCGTATGCCGCCTTGCCGAGTGTTCCGATACCGTACGGTGACGGCAGTGATGAAATCGGCATCAAAATGCCGCTCTCTCTGATTTTTTGCATTATACTATCATTCCTTTTTTAGACGCGAAATTTTCACTGATTAAAATTGTAGCTTAGCCTTCGGCCTCGCGCTTTTTTCAAACGCGTACTTTACACTGATTAAAATTGTAGCTTAGCCTTCGGCCTCGCGTTGAAGTCTGTAGTTATTGTACCTTTTGGCTTGTACAAATTTTA
>JAXJSX010000023.1:0-1872 GCA_036309925.1 Acutalibacteraceae bacterium
CTATGTAACTGACAAAGCAACAGTAAACGGTGTGATTGTAATTGAGCCTCTTCAAAATAAACACCTCTGCTATATTATAATCGGTTATCATCTGTTTTGCAACAAAATTTAAAAGGATAACACACCGATTTATTCGGAGTGCTATCCCTTGTTTAGGTGTGGGATTGTATCAGCTTATGTTCCGGATTGCGTTGCTTTAGTTGCGGTTGTTGTTGTCTGTAACAATACTTTCAATGTCTGTTTGTTTCATTTTATCCCACTTATTACAAAATATTTGAGTATATTATACCAAATAAAATCTATGCGGTCAATATCTATCGTGTTGTAATTAAAGGGGAAGTAATGATATTTTCTCTGAAAGGTGGCTATAGCAATGTACGCCGTTACCACTATATATTACGAATGGTATGTTAAAAAAATGGGGGGCAATGAAAAATATTTATATTAAAATGCGTTGCCGAAATATTGACAAATTAAAACTACGGTGGTATACTGAATTAAACCGATAAAGTAAATTGGAGTGTTAAAAATGAAAATCGAAATCACAAAAACCGCTTGCCCCGCAGAAAAACCTGAGGCATCAACATTAGGATTCGATAAAGTTTTCACCGACCATATGTTTATTATGGACTACAAAAGAGGTGAGGGCTGGCAGAATGCAAGAATAGTACCGTTTGGCAATATCTCGATTCATCCTGCATCAACAGTATTGCACTACGGCTCTGAAATTTTTGAGGGCCTTAAAGCGTATCGCAGAGCAGACGGCAAGGTTCAAATGTTCCGTCCGATTGAAAATGTAAGAAGACTTAATTCTTCAGCAGAACGCCTTTGCTTACCGCAAATCCCCGAAGAAGATTTACTTGAAATTTTAGATACTTTTGTAGGACTTGAACAGGATTGGACTCCGAACGCTGAGGGTACATCTCTTTATCTTCGCCCGTTTATGTTCGGTAACGATGAAAGTTTGGGCGTTCATTCTGTTGCAAACGCAACATTTATGATTATTGCATCCCCTGTCGGCAGTTATTATAAAGAGGGAATTAACCCT
The DNA here is from genome assembly GCA_036309925.1 of Acutalibacteraceae bacterium. Classification (GTDB taxonomy): domain Bacteria; phylum Bacillota; class Clostridia; order Oscillospirales; family Acutalibacteraceae; genus RUG14109. Next base: position 1,049 of record JAXJSX010000023.1, read on the forward strand.
GTTAAAATTATGATCGAGTCTGAAGATGTCCGTGCTGTGAAGGGCGGTACAGGCTATGCTAAATGCGGCGGTAACTATGCTGCAAGCAACCGTGCAGGCGAAAAAGCAGAGCAGAAAGGATATTCACAGGTGCTTTGGCTCGACGGTGTACATAGAAAATACATTGAAGAAGTCGGCGCAATGAATGTAATGTTTAAAATCGATGGCGAAATCGTCACTCCGATGCTCACAGGCTCAATTTTGCCGGGTATCACAAGAAAATCCTGCCTTGAACTGCTCAGTGATGAAGGATATAAAGTAAGTGAACGCTTAATCTCGGTTGAAGAACTTGAAGAAGCGTTGAAAGCCGGTAAGCTTGAAGAGGCTTGGGGTTGCGGTACTGCAGCAGTAGTATCACCTATCGGCGAACTTTGCTATAAAGATGAAGTTTTCGTTATCAACGGCGGCAAAATCGGCGAAGTTACCCAGCATCTTTACGATACTTTAACCGGTATTCAGTGGGGTAAGATCGAAGATAAATACGGATGGATCCGCGAAGTTAAATAAAAACAAAACACCGACAGGGGCGATTAACCTTGTCGGTGCTTTTTATTGAAACGATAGAATTTCGTGTGAACTCGAATGTATTTTGTGTGAACTTTTCGACTAAAATTTAACTTTTGGTACAATGATTGAACACAACAAAAAGTCCAAAAAAACGCATAAGAAAGCCAAAAAACAAAGAAACCGCAAGTTAATGCGATTTCTTCTTCTGGCGCAGAGTGAGGGATTTGAATTGCCGACTTCGTCGCAATTCAACGGCTTCGCCTTACGCGTTATTGCTA
>JAXJSX010000024.1:0-2083 GCA_036309925.1 Acutalibacteraceae bacterium
CGCGTGTTCCTACTGATACGGTGTGAATTTCACGGCAAATCGGGCCTAATCTTTGAATGAAATATTCAATATCCTTATCCTTACACATTCCGATAATGCAGGCAGGCTTAATGCCGTTTTTTAGGATATATTCACACAGTACATTCACCGCATCTGCGTTGTGTCCGCCATCTAAAATGATGGTCGGATTTTTTGATATAACTTGCAGTCGGGCGGGGATGTGTGCAGATTTCAGTCCTTTTTTCACAGTATCCACAGGGATTTTCGGGAATACCGCTTTGATTGTTTCGATTGCTGTGATGGCGTTGTAGACCTGACAATTACCCGCGATGCTGATTTCATATTCCTCACCGAAATAGTCAAATGTTGCGCCTGTAAGGTTGCATTTTACACATTCAAGTCTGTCAGCACGGGGGATTATGAGTTTGGACTCAGATTGAATCGAGAGCGAACGAATTACATTCACAACCTGTTCGTCCTGATTTGGATAAAGCACAGTTTTACCGCCGGCTTTAATAATACCGCCTTTTTCAAATGCAATTTGACCGATGTTGTCGCCGAGCCTGTCGGTATGGTCAAGTCCGATTTGCGTTATAACACTGCAAAGCGGGGTGCTTATAACATTTGTCGGGTCAGTCCTTCCGCCGAGTCCGACTTCAAGCACAACTACATCGCATTGTTTTTTTAAGAAGTAGACAAAACCGATGATTGTGACAAGTCCGAACTGCGGGATTTTATAATCATCACCCATTTCGTCGAGCGTCGCTTTGACTGATGCTGTAATATCGCACAAGTCGCAGTCAGTAATATATTCACCGTTGACTTGAAAGCGCTCATTGAAGTAGGTGACAAAGGGAGAGGTGAACATACCGACAGTCATATCGCTCTGTGTAAGAATTGATGAAATGTATGAACACACCGAGCCTTTGCCGTTTGTACCTGCTATGTGTATAAATTTTAGTTTGTCCTGTGGGTTATCGAGTTTATTTAAAATTGCTTTCATAACATCGAGTACAGGTTTTTCAATAAATTTCGGCATTGAATTTATATATGCCAAGGTTTCGTTTAAATTCAAAATACCAGTTCCTTTTAGTTTAATTTTGCGAGTTCCTCTTCAAGCGACTGCAATTTTTCATTGAGTGATTTCTGCTTTTCACGCTGTTCCTCGATTACTTTTTCAGGCGCTTTCGCTAAAAATCCTTCGTTTGAAAGTTTATTGTTGATTTGTGTAAGAATTTTGAGTGTTGCGTCTTTTTCTTTATTCAAACGCTTTTTCTCTGCCTCAAAATCAACAAGTTCACCGAGCGGAATGTAGATTTTAGCATCTTCTGTGACGATATTCACAGTGTTTTCAAGAGTACAGTTATCGCAAATTTCGACAGACGAACCTGATGCGAGTTTTGCAATTACCGCACTGCTTTGTGAGAATACATCTTTAAGATTTGACACGATATGAATTGCCGCTTTTTTGCTGGGTGCGACATTCATCTCGCCTCTGCGGGCACGAATAGCCTTAATTGCGGTTGCAACTCTTTCAAAATCTTTGTACTCGCTTTCAAAACAAAGTTCTTCATTGTATACAGGGAAATCGGATACCATAATGCTCTCGCCTTCGTGCGGGAGTGTCTGCCAGATTTCTTCGGTGATAAACGGCATAAACGGATGCAAGAGTTTTAAAGTGTTGCTCATAACATAAATAAGCACCGCTTTTACATTTGCTTTATCGTCGGAATTGAGTCGGATTTTGGCAATTTCAATGTACCAGTCGCAGAAAATATCCCAAATAAAGTCGTAAATCGCACTGAGCGCAACGCCGATCTCGTAATGATCAAGCGCATTCACGACCGTTGCAACAGTCTTATTATATTCGGTCAGGATCCACTTATCCTCGGGAGCGAGACGGGATGCCTCGGGCAGCTCTGCGCGGGTGATGGTCTTCTTGTAGATGCAGCTGCCGCGGAAATAGTCGTTTCCACCGTCAAAGCCGTCCTCGGCATTCCAGGTGTGAGGAAGGTTTACGGACACGCCGCCCTCTGCGGCAATGTCGGTCGTGTTCTTAACGAACAGCCATTCGCTGTTGATA
>JAXJSX010000025.1:0-4289 GCA_036309925.1 Acutalibacteraceae bacterium
AGGGGGGGCTGGGGGCGTTCGCCACTGTTATCCACCGTGAGATTAAATCGTATTCAGACGAAACAACCAAAATTTATATTTAAACAACGCACAAACCAAAAACTTCAATAACATCAAACCAAAGGCTTAACTAAAATTTGCACAAGCCAAAAGGTTCAATAATATCAAACCAGAGCGCGAGGCCGAAGGCTAAGCTACAATTCTAATCAGTGTAAATTACGCGTCTGAAAAAACGCGTTTGAAAAAAAGCACAGACTTCAGCGTTGCGCTGAAGTCTGTGCTATAATTGCGCACAATTTACATTGTGCGTTTTTTATTCACCTAAGTATGCCTTTTTAACTGAATCGTCGTTAATTAAATCGGATGCCTTACCCGAAAGTACAATATTTCCGGTTTCCAAAACATACGCACGGTCTGCGATTGAAAGTGCCTTCTTCGCATTTTGCTCAACTAATAACACCGTCGTGCCCGATTTACTGATACTCTCAATAATGTTGAAAACTTCGGATACCAGCAACGGCGAAAGTCCCATTGAAGGCTCGTCCATCAGCACGATTTGCGGTTTACTCATAAGCGCTCTTCCCATTGCGAGCATCTGCTGTTCGCCGCCCGACAATGTACCTGCCGCCTGGTTCATTCTCTCTTTGAGTCGGGGGAAACGGTCGAACACTACTTCAAGTGTTTCGTCCTTTTCCGCTTGACTTGACCGAGTGTACGCGCCCATCTTCAAATTCTCCATTACCGACAACTGCGAGAACACTCTACGGCCTTCAGGGACGTGTGCGATACCCATCGACACAATCTTGTGTGCGGGAACTTTGGTAATGTCAACGCCGTTGAATGTGATGTTACCCGACTTCGGACGCAAAAGTCCGCTGATTGTATGAAGCGTGGTAGTCTTACCTGCGCCGTTTGCACCGATAAGTGCGATTACCTCGCCCTTTTCAACAGAAAAAGAAATCCCTTTAATCGCATTTATCATACCGTAATTTACAACAATATCGTTGATTTCGAGCATTGCCATTGTAACCCCTCCTTATTCACCGAGATATGCTTTGACAACTTCCGGATTACCGAGTACCTGAGAGGTTTGTCCTTTGCATAAAACCGAACCGAAATTGAGTACTGTGAGTTCCTCGCAAATACCGCTGACAAGTTTCATATCGTGTTCGATAAGCAAAACCGTCATATCAAATTTATCACGAATGTCACGGATGGTATTCATAAGTTCCGCAGTTTCCTGTGGGTTCATACCTGCCGCAGGCTCATCGAGCAACAGTAACTTAGGATTGGTTGCGAGCGCACGAACGATCTCCAACTTTCTCTGATCGCCGTAGGGCAGATTTTTCGCCTTTGTTTTCGCCTTCTTATCAAGATTGAAAACCCCTAAAAGTTCGATTGCACGGGCATTCATCTCGCGTTCCAATTTAAAGTTACTCGGAAGTCGGAGTAAATTCGACCAAAACGAGCATTTCATTTGATTGTGCAGACCTATCTTGACATTATCAAGCACCGATAATTCACTAAAAAGGCGGATGTTCTGAAATGTTCGGGCAATGCCCATCTGATTGATTTTTATTGTCGGCAATCCCGTAATATCCTGACCGTCGAGCATAATTTTGCCTGAGGTGGGTTTGTAGACACCTGTGAGCATATTGAAAACGGTGGTTTTGCCCGCGCCGTTCGGTCCGATAAGACCGTAAAGCTGACCTTTTTCAATAGTCATATTGAAATTATCAACCGCTTTCAGACCGCCGAACTGAATACATAAATCCTTAACTTCAAGAATACTCACGCCTACACCTCCTCAACTTTACTCTTTTTTCTGAATTTCATACGAATTTTCTTCTTAAACGCATCAACATAAGAACTGATTGTCGGGTTGTTGTTAATAAGCATCATACCAATCAGCACCACTGCGTAAATAAGCATACGGTAGTCGTTGAGGAAACGGAGCATTTCGGGTAAAACGGTGAGAATGACAGCCGCTACGATCGAACCGAGTGTCGAGCCCATACCGCCGAGTACAACGAATACCAAAATGTTAATGCTCATAATATAGCCGAAGTTGTTTTGAGTAGCGGCTACCATACCCAGTTCGTTGCTGTAAAGCACGCCTGCGATACCTGCGAAAAATGCAGAAACGATAAGTGTGATAAGACGGTATTTGGTGATGTTGATACCGACGCTTTCAGCCGCAATTCTATTATCGCGGTACGCCTTGACTGCTCTGCCTGTACGAGAATGAATAAAGTTCAAAATCAGCCATACCGACACAAATGTAATGACGAACGCAACTGTAAATCTTGCACCTACATTTGTGCTGATTTTAGTAAGCCCGGTAACGCCCTGCGGACCGTCTGCGATTGTAACCGCATCAGACGATAAATCCTCAAGCGGTTTAAACGAGAACATAATTTTGCCGTTGTCAACCGAGCAGTAAATTACGCTGAAAATGCCCCAGATAATCTCGCCGACTGCCAAGGTTACAATAGCAAGATAGTCACCTTTTAAACGAAGGATGGTGCATCCGACAAGCAATCCGAAGAATGCCGCAACGATACCGCCGAGCAAAAATGCTAACGGAAAGACAATCCATTTACTAAGGTCGGGGTAGAGTACCATTAAAATCTTGCTTGTATATGCGCCGATAAACGCACCGATACACATAAAGCCTGCGTGGCCGAGCGAAAGTTCGCCGAGTATACCGACGACGAGGTTAAGCGATACCGCTAAAATAATATTGTAGCAGATTTGAACGAGCATATTCTGCATTTGGAAAGATAACGCGCCGACTGCAATCATAAGTTGTAAAACGGCGAAAACGACAGTCATTCCAAGCAAAATAAAACATTTTTTGCGTGTCGATGCACGCATCTCTTTGAAAAATTTAATCATTGCGCACACCCCTTATACCTTTTCTTTAATCTGTTTGCCTAAAATTCCCGACGGTTTGATAAGCAATACTAAAATTAAGATAATGAATACGACAGGGTCTGTGAGTTGTGCTAACTGGAAGTCAGTGAGTATGTAGCGTGAGAATGATTCGATGATACCGAGGGTAAGACCGCCGATCATCGCACCCGGGACACTGCCGATACCGCCGAATACTGCCGCTGTAAACGCTTTGATACCCGGCATCGCACCCGAATATGCACCGATTTGCGGATATGATCCGAGGAACATAAATCCTGCAACACCCGCAAGCGCCGATCCGATTGCAAAGGTGAGTGAAATCGTACCGTTTACATTGATACCCATAAGCTGTGCCGCACCGTTGTCTTCAGATACCGCACGCATTGCAGTGCCCGCCTTTGTGAAGTTGATGAACAGTACAAGCGCAATCATAATCACAGTCATTGTAATGACATTTATGATGGTCGAGCCTTGAATGGTGAGTTGGTCATTGACGTGGATTGTGAGTTTGTCAAGAAATTTAAACGTGATCATCTCTTTAGTTGAGCCAAAAGTCAGAAGTGCCGCATTTTGCAGAAAATAACTCACGCCGATAGCAGTGATAAGTACCGCAAGCGATGATGCTTGTCTGAGCGGTTTATATGCGACTTTTTCGATTGTGACACCCAGTACCGTACACACGATTACAGCCGCAAGCATTGAGATGATCGCACACGCAACTTCAGGCAGGTTGCACGCACTTTGAAGCGACTGCATAATTGTCAGCGTGGTTATACCGCCAATCATAATTACATCACCGTGTGCGAAATTGAGCATTTTCGCAATGCCGTATACCATCGTATAGCCAAGCGCTATCAGCGCGTACATACTGCCGAGGCTTATACCGTTGATTAGTGTGGTTAAAAAACTCATTTTTTTCATTCCTTTACATTATTCGGCTAAAATTAAATATTATTTTTAATTATACCACACCCCCACTAAAATTACAACACTTTTTTCTTTTTTTAGACGCGTAATTTACACTGATTAAAATTTTAGCTTAGCCTTCGGCCTCGCGCTCTGGTTTGATATTATTGTACCTTTTGGCTTGTACAAATTTTTTCGCGCTCGCGTTGGGGTTTGATATTATTGTAGCTTTTGGCTTGTACAAATTTTATTTTATTTTTTAACAAGCGATTAGGTTAAAGTAATCCCCTTGAACCCCACAAACTCCAATGGGTCTTGGGCGGTAGATGGTTTTTGATATGCACAAGGCACTTCCCAAGTCGTTGAGGGGTGAGCAAATCAGAGATGAAACCTTGATAAGCACAATCAAGAATTACTGAGATTTTTCCAGCGTCAGCTGGAAATAATCTGTAATGATAAGTCTGTAC
>JAXJSX010000026.1:0-1648 GCA_036309925.1 Acutalibacteraceae bacterium
CAATAAGTACAGACTTCAACGCGAGGCCGAAGGCTAAGCTAAAAATTAAAACAGTGTAAATTACGCGTTTGAAAAAACGCTTAACTAAAATTTGTACAAGCCAAAAGGTTCAATAACATCAAACCCCAACGCGAGCGCGAAGCGTATGCTACAATTTTAATCAGTGAAAATTTCGCGTTTGAAAAAGTGTAAATTACGCGTTTGAAAGAATGATTTGGCGGGCGGTTTGTTCAACGGTATGATTGTCGTCGCACTCGATTATGGCATCAGCATACTTTTCATAAAGCGCACAACGCTCGTTATACATATCCAGTAAAGTATATCCGTGCTTGAGTAAAATACCGCGTGATTCAAGATTGTGAATACGATTTTTCATATTATCGAAACTGATTTTTAAATAAACGACCTTGCCGATAGACTTGAGATGTTCCATAGCCTTTTGCGAGTAAACGACACTGCCGCCCGTTGCGATAATACAGTTTTGTTCGTCTACGGTACACACCCACTTTTCTTCGCATTGAGCGAAATAGTCAGTACCGTTTTCGTCTATGATTTGTTGCAGGATTTTACCCTCACCCTGCTGAATTACAAGGTCAGTATCAATAAAATGCTTGCACATCATCTTTGCGGCAAGCACTCCGCAAGTACTTTTACCGCAACCCGGCATTCCGATTAGAATAATATTATCCATTTTTCCACTTCCTTTTAGGATGATTATAGCACAACTCATAATGAAATTCAAGGGCGGATATTCTCCGCCCTGTCTTTATAATTATTTATTCAGTCTTTGCAGGAACAATCATCATTATCGTCGCACGCAAGCGGGAAAAATTCATCAAAGGGGAAGTCAATGGTTTCAAAAATATCGCACGGATTGTCATTTACCTGCCTGCAAGACGACCTTTGCGGAACGCAGAAATCATAAACCGGCACTAACATCTGCACATTACGAACAAGTTGCACGATTGAGAAAATACCGAGTGTGACATACAATGCACGACTGCAGTTTTCGCAGATTTCACCGCCGATGATTAACGATGCCCTGCTTGAAAAACCGCAACAGCAGTTACACTCGCATTTGGTGCAGATTTTTGAATCGAGCACCACAGGATCCACAACCTGCACAGTGCATCTGGGCAGATTTGTGTCAGACGACACGTCGCTGTCGTCGCCGCACGGGTTTACTTTAGATGAAAATGTCTTAACTGCACCCTCGCCGCCGCACAAAATCACACGCTTTGAATATTGTGCAAGACCTGTCACCGTTTCATACTGACCGCACGCGCACCCGCCGGTTTGCACCTCAACTTTAACCGCGATGCAGTATGTTATATCACAGGCAAAATAGCCTCTGTTGAATGCCACAGGCTCAACATCAATTTTAACATCCACGATTTGAGCGCATTTAACTCTGCAAGAAACCGCATTTTCAATCAACTGTTGACCGCAATCTGAAAAATACACTCGCAGATTTTGTGCGCAATCCTTATCCATACACGAATCATACACTTTTCCCGCGTCGATACATACAGCGTCAGTATATTCGCCCGAGATTGTCCTCTTATCCATATAATCAACCTTTCTGTCGGACCCCCGACTGTATATTTGTCCCGCCGTTTAGACGAAACCTCGTTATATAATATGAAGG
>JAXJSX010000027.1:0-4062 GCA_036309925.1 Acutalibacteraceae bacterium
ACTGTGATACCGTCGATATTATTCGGAGTGTCGCTCGGTTTAAATTTACCTGTCCAGTTACCCGACTCAACAGAGAGTTTCAAGTAACTTTGCGCCTGTGACACCACCACAGTGTTGCCGTTGTAAGTATAGCCGTTCTTTAATTCATACGACAACACACCGTCGATATAGAATTTATATCCTTCGGGCGACCATTCAAGTCCGAAAGTGTGGTAACCGTAGTACAAATCTCTTGCATAATTTGCGGAACCTATTGATTTATGACGGTAACCGTAGTCATCGTAATGTATTCCCTGCTGAACTCTGTCAGTTGTGAAATACGCCGACTCGAAAATATCGATTTCGGTTCCATCCTTACCACCGTCGGTACCGTTGTCGATACTATACGGCATAAGCCAGAAAGCACCCCAAAAGCCCTTGGAATACTGTTGGAGCAATGCACGGCATTCGTAGTAACCGTAAGTACTGTTAAATTTGCCGGACGAGCGGATACCGCCTGTTTTTACTTTGTCGGTTCTCTCCTCGTCAACAGCGCAAGACAATACAACATCACCCTGACCGTTCAAAGCGACCATATCGTCACGCCAGACTGAAAAGTCCTGTCTATCTTGTTTGGGGCACAGTTCCCACTTTGAAGTATCGAGCGCATCGCCCTCAAATTCATCACAAAAAGCCATCTCATATTCCTTGCCGTTGATGACATAGTTGCCGTCGGCGTTTGTTTGGTAATATGATGTATGGTTTTTGTATCCGTCGGTAGTCACAGGGCGGTGGACCGCATCCTGCACGCCTGCCATAATCAGTTTTTCGCTGTAAACATCGCGCGCATCAATTTTACCGTCTTCAAAAACATCGGCCGCGACAGTATCAGCACTATCAACCTCCCAATTCGCAGTGATTTTTTTGATACACATCAAGTCGATCGAGCTGATTTCACCATCAGTGTCAACATCACCGAGTAAACGGTGATTGATAAGATTGCCATAGTCCTCATATTCTGCTTTGCGGAAATTTGATGTGTCTTTCTCGGTGGTAACGACTGTTGCATCCTCGCCGCCGGATACGACTGATGAAACGCTGAATTTGAGCGATTTAAGTCCGTCTTGGTAGTATAAATTTTGAGCATTTATTGCGAGTGTATCAGGGACTATGCCGTCAAGCGCAGTAATCGGAATTAAGAAAGTGTGTACTTCGCGGGCGCTGAAAAAATTGTCACTCGCTTCGATTAAAGTCGGGCCGTTTTGCCAGTCGCCATTCGCATAACAATACATTTTAAAGCCGGCTTCAGCGACCGACTGCTTAATTGAAGCTGCGCTGAAAAGTTTAAATGTCACTCGTAAATGACCGTCACTGTTTTCTGCGGCAGTAATTGCTTTTTCAACCTGCTGTGTGTCAAGCGGTATTTCAAGTTGAACCAATTGACTGCTGAATGTCATTCCTGCGGTGTCAACTGTCATTGTACCGTCTTCAACGGTAATTCCCGAACTGATGTCATTAAGGTTATTGTTTACACCTGATGCCCATCCTGAAGTTTTGGCGAAACGCAATTCCTGCGACCAATCGCAAAGTGCAACTTCGTCGGGCAATGTAGTTTCTGCTGATGAAAATCCGATTGATTGCAACACTAAAAGGCTTGCAAGCATAACGGAAATTATTGATATAATTTTTAGTTTTTTCATTGAAGATACCCTTCCTTTTTATGTTCATTCTTATATTACCATATATCAATATTGCTTGCAAGTTGTAAAAAGATTTTCGGCATTATAACGAATTTTCAACTGTATTTTTGTGCAAAATAAAACCTCCGAACTTGTCGGAGGTTTTGATTTTTAGTACATACCGCCCATTGAGCCGGCTGCGGCTGCGGCAGCGGCAGCAGATGCTGCTGCATCTTCTTTTTGGTCAGCAATGAGTGACTCGGTAGTGAGCACCATTGCCGCAACAGATGATGCATTTTCGAGTGCTGAACGGGTAACCTTTGTCGGATCAACGATACCTGCTTTGAGCATATCAACATACTCTTCGTTATAAGCATCGAAACCGTAGTTGACTGTATTTGATGATAAAATCTTGTCGATGATTACAGAACCTTCAAGTCCGGCGTTGTATGCAATCTGACGAACAGGTTCTTCAAGTGCTTTGAGTACGATTGCCGCACCTGTTTTTTCATCGCCTGAGAGGCTTTCGACAAGTGATTTTACTGCAGGGATAGCATTCAAAAGTGCTGTACCGCCGCCTGCAACGATGCCCTCTTCAACAGCCGCACGGGTTGCTGAAAGTGCGTCTTCAATGCGGAGTTTCTTTTCTTTCATTTCGATTTCGGTTGCCGCACCGACTTTGATTACTGCAACACCGCCTGCGAGTTTAGCAAGGCGTTCCTGAAGTTTTTCACGGTCGAAATCAGAGGTTGTAGCCTCGATTTGAGCACGGATCTGTGCAACACGAGCAGCGATTTCGTTAGAGTCGCCCGCACCGTCAACGATGATTGTGTTTTCCTTTGTAACCTTGACCTGACGCGCTCTGCCAAGCTGTGCGATTGTAGTATCTTTGAGTTCCAAACCGAGTTCTTCAGAGATTACCTGACCGCCTGTAAGAATAGCGATGTCACGGAGCATTTCCTTTCTTCTGTCACCAAAACCGGGTGCTTTAACCGCAACGCAAGTAAATGTACCGCGCAGACGGTTTACGATGAGTGTTGAAAGTGCTTCACCCTCGATGTCTTCAGCGATGATGAGAAGTTTTTTACCGGACTGCACAATCTGTTCGAGGAGCGGTAAGATTTCTTGAATATTTGAAATTTTCTTATCGGTAATAAGGATTGAAGCATCGTCAAGTACTGCTTCCATTTTGTCGGTATCTGTTACCATATAAGGTGTGATGTAACCACGGTCGAACTGCATACCTTCAACCACTTCTGAATAAGTTTCAGCGGTTTTGGATTCTTCGATTGTGATGACGCCGTCGTTAGAAACCTTTTCCATAGCATCAGCAATCAGTGTGCCGACAAATTCATCTGCTGCAGAGATTGCCGCAACTCTCTTGATCTCATCGCTGTCTGTAACCTTTTTGGAGTTTGCCTTAACAGCGTCAACAGCAGTATCAACAGCGGCTTTAATTCCCTTTTTGACGATCATCGGATTTGCGCCCGATGTAACATTCTTCATACCCTCACGGATAAGTGCCTGTGCTAAAAGCGTAGCGGTTGTAGTACCGTCACCTGCGCAGTCGTTAGTCTTTGTTGCAACTTCTTTTACAAGTTGAGCACCCATATTTTCAAACGGATCATCAAGTTCAACTTCTTTTGCGATTGTAACACCGTCGTTTGTGATAAGCGGTGAGCCGAATTTCTTATCAAGTACGACATTTCTGCCCTTCGGGCCGAGTGTTACTTTAACTGTGTTTGCGAGTTTGTCAACACCTGCTTGAAGTGCCTTACGAGCGTCCTCGCCGAAAATAATATCTTTAGCCATTGTATTTGCCTCCTTATTCTACGATTGCAAGAATATCTGCTGATGAACAGATGGTGTATTCTTCGCCGTCGATTTTTACCTGTGTGCCTGAATACTTGCTTGTAAGTACCTTATCGCCTACTTTAACCGGCATATCGCAACATTCGCCGTTGACAACTGCAAATTCGCCGACTGCGACAACTTCTGCTATCTGCGGTTTTTCCTTTGCATTACCTGCCAAAACGATACCGCTTTTTGTGGTTTCTTCCGCCTCGGTCATCTTAACGACAACGTGGTCGAATACGGGTTTAATTTTCATTATGATTACCTCCTGAAAAGTTAATTTACTGGAAATTAGCACTCTCTTTGTTTGAGTGCTAATTATATTTTACCCAATATTATTGAAAAATCAAGACCAAATATTGAAAATTCAAAAAATATTCATAATTTAGATTTGCTTTTTCAGACGCGTAATTTTCACTGATTAAAATTATAGCTCAGCCTTCGGCCTCGCGTTGGGGTTTGTACTTATTTAACCTTTTTTAATAATGAATTTTTTATTGAATGTCGGGATCGCGCCCGACAGCGCGGTTACTTTTTATGTGAAAAAGTA
>JAXJSX010000028.1:0-4539 GCA_036309925.1 Acutalibacteraceae bacterium
ATATTATACTTCGCCGTTTGCGATTTTTACAAGAAGCAAACGCGCGTCTATGATAGTGAGGTCACCGTCGCTGTTCATATCAGCGATAGCGATTTCTTCATCACTCTCGCTACAGTTTGCGATTGCAACAAGTATTGCACGAGCATCGGTGATTGAAACTTTACCGTCGCCGTTTAAATCACCTTGTGTTGCGGTGGGTTGGGTAGTTGTAGTAGTTGTCGTGGTTGTTGTAGCGGTGGTGGTAGTTGTAGTGGTTGTCGTAGTTGTTGTAGTGGTTGTAGTCGGGGCTTCAGTTGTTGTAGTGGTGGTAGTTGTAGTTGTAGTCGGTTGTTCGTCGGTTTTACCGAAATGAATGTTTGTGTTGAAGAGAAATTCGTAATTATCCCCTGCGAATGTAATCTTACTCCAATCGCTTTTACTGCCTGCATAGTATACATCATTTAACGGCGGGCAATATCCAAAAGCAAAGCTACCAACGTATGTCACAGAATCACTGATGGTGACTTCCTTCAGTAAGGAGGGATGGAACGCACTTTCACCAATGCTTTTGACAGGGTCGGGAATTGTGACTGATCTTAAAGTGCAACTACTAAATGCATAATCGCCAATGCTTGTAACAGATTTACCAAAAGTGACTGATATCATAGAGTCGCAGTATTCGAACGCACGATTACCAATAATTGTCTCGGAGCTGCCGATAGTGGAAGTGTCCCCTATAGTGACTTCCATCAACGAATCGCACCATGTAAACGCACCAACACCAATGCTTGTGACAGAGTCGGGAATTGTGACTTCCGTCAACGAGGTGCAATATTCAAACGCATAATCGCCAATGCTTGTGACAGAGTCGGGGATTGTGACTGATGGCAGTGATTTGCAATTAGAAAGCGCATAGTTTGCAATTATTTTTGTGCCATCTTTGATTGTATATTCATTGGAAACATTAGTTTTTACTTTAATAAGATAATCGTCAATATATAATGCGACATTTTCCCAATTAGATGAATCATTGTAAAAAGCGGTATTATAAAACGCTTTCTTGCCGATACTTGTATCAGAACCTTCTATAGTGATTGTTGCCAGAGAGGTGCAACCCATAAACGCACTATCACCAATACTTGTGACTGAGTCGGGTATAGTGATTGATTTAAGCGGGGTGCAATTTTCAAACGCACTACTACCAATACTTGTCACGCTGTTCCCGATTGTGACTGCGGTGAGTGATGTGCAATTATAAAACGCCATATAACTAATACTAATGACTGAGTCGGGGATAGTGATTGATTCAAGTGAGGTGCAACCCTCAAACGCACTACCACCAATGCTTGTGACTGAGTCGGGTATAGAAATTTCTGTCAACACCCCGCAGTTGTAAAACGCTTTCAAGCCTATGCTTGTAACTGAACTTCCGATAGTGACTTGTGTTAGCGATTTACAATAATAAAACGCATTGTCGCCAATGGTTGTAACAGAATCGGGGATAATGACTTGTGGTAGTAGTTTGCAATAATAAAATGCATTATTTCCAATAGCTGTAACAGAATCAGGGATAGTTGCTTGTGTGAGTGATTTACAATCGTAAAACGCATCATTACCAATGCTTGTTACTGGATAGCCGTTGATTTCGGATTGTATGTCAGCTGTTACGATACTTGAATCTGCATTGTAAACACATGCTGTGCCGGCTTCTGTGTCAATTTGGTAATAGATACCGTTTTGTGTGATGGTTTCTGTTTCTGCGTTTACTAAAATCGGGATCATGCCAAGGACTAAAAGTAAACTGATCACTAAAGAAATAACTTTTTTCATAAAGATCCTCCTTTAAATCTATTTCCTAAAATGATTATACACTATCAGTGCTGATTTGTCAAGAAAAACCAATTAATTTCTTTATTTTTGCATTATAAAATAAAACAGAGCCGGGGGCTCTGTTTTTGGGTTTAGATATTATACTAAACTTGACTTTTCTAATATTTTTGTGCTAACAATACCAAGACCTGCGCTGAACAACGTTCCGCCTGCGATACATAGCATAACATTGATAATAGTGGAATTCAGGGGAGCGAGCATTGAAACCATCATAAAAAGGAACATCCCCACCATAAGCGAGAGAATCAGCGATAGCCACAACTTCTGTTTTGCAACTACGCTCATAACAATATATATCGGAACAAATACCGATACAAGTAAAACTTTAGATAAAATACACATCACCATTTCGTTTACACCAAAGCCGACCATATCAAACGGAAGTCCTGATATAGCGCCGCCGAGTAGCGTGCCGAGAAAGAATGCAATTATCATAAATGCGCCGCCAACGATGCAAACAATAGTTTTAGAAATCACATAGTCGGTCTTTTTTGCACGGACAGTAAACAGATTTTTAGAAAACCCGCTTTTAAAATCATCAGCAACAAAGACACAAACGAGTACAGCAACAATTAAATACATCATATTGATGTTACACATAGCGGTGATGCTCATATTCATTGCCATTGTATTGTTGCTTGCAGTTGCGTTACCGGCAATAGAGCTGATTAACTGCCATACATTATCGAAGCCTTCAACGATTGTTTCTTCTCCTGTTTGAGGATTGACTGAAACCGTGCCGTCCATCATTGTGGTCATAATGAGTATGACAATAGGCAACAAAAGACAAATGCCTACAAAAATATATAAAAGGCGCGTTTTGAACATTCTCTGAAAATCCACAGATAACATACTGCAAAGCCTTTTTCCAAAGGTGTTTGTCTCAAATTTCTTTACCATCTTCTCACATCTCCTCCGATTTAATTAAGTCAATATAGTATTCCTCCAGGCTGACCTTATCGGTCTTGAGCTCGCTGACAATCATACCGTTTTCGTAAAGATAGGTTACGATCTCCTCGGGTGTGGTTGCGTCATACACACGGATGTACCCCGCTTCATCCTCTTCAACACGGGAATATTTAGAAGAGAGTAAATCTTTGTTCTGTTCATATTTTCAGTCTGAAGTGCTGTGTAGTTACGACAACTTTTGTTCAATTCTTCGGCAGTCATCTCGCACAGCATTTTTCCGTTACGGATAATGCCGTAGTGTGTTGCGATTTTTTCAAGCTCACCGAGTATATGTGAAGAAATTACAATAGTAACACCGTGATTTTCCGATAAATCACACAAAACTTCACGCATAATTCTCATACCGTCAGCATCAAGACCGTTGATGGGCTCATCAAGTACCAACAAAGTAGGATTGCCTAAAAGTGCCATTGCAATACCAATTCTCTGCTTCATACCAAGTGAGCAGTTTTTGTATTTGTTGCCTGCCGCGCCCTCCATACGAACCGTTTTTAGTACCTTTACAACCTCTTTTTCAGCATCTTTAATGCCGAGGTTTGCTGCTTGTAGCATCATATTATTCCAAACGCTCATACCCGGGAAACAACCGGGGGCTTCGATAAGTACTCCAACGTTTGCTCTTATATCGGCATTGGTGTGTTCTCTGCCTTAAAGCTTTACTGAACCGCTGTCACCGTGGATTAGTCCGCAGATGATCTTTTCTGTTGTAGATTTGCCTGAACCATTTTCACCGATAAAACCGTAGATGGCGCCAACAGGGACGGTCATATTAAGTCCTTTAAGCGCTTTCTTATGCCCGAAATTTTTAGTTAATTTTCTTATTTCAACTGCATTCATTTTATCGTCCCCCCCTTAATATACATCGCTCTTATAAAGGATACGTGTGCCAAGCACATTGTATATAACCGACCACACTACTGAACAGGCAATACACACAATCAATGTCATAAGATTTGCAGACAGACAAGCGTAAACCGATGAACCGTACAAAAACATATTAAGTATTGAGTTATTTCCTAAAATTGTCGCCGCACCTATGATAAGTATGCCCGTGTCAAAGAAGAAGGAAGATGCAATAGAAACAGCAAAGTACTTTCTGAAAATTATGTTGAGAAACGTATAAAGACTTGCCCAGCCGAGACTCATCACCATTTTGCTTAAAACAGCGCACATCAGCGAGCCAACATTTATCTGAAACGATATTTTTGTAAACAGTCCTGCCGCAACAGCCCCGATAAAATAAGTTATACACATACAAGCCATTGTAAAAGCGCATGTGAGTGTCTTTGATATCATATAATCCTGCTTCTTTGCGTGTGTTGTGAAAAGCTGTTTGACATATCCGCTTTTATAATCGTGACCGATAAAGATAGAAACCATAATTCCGCCGAAAATGAACACCATATTCATATTAGCGTATTCGGCAATGTTCGACACCACATATAACGGTTTTTCTGCTGCTATGATATGCCAAACATTTGTATAAAGTTGTACAGACTCCTCACCCGTCTGCAGATTTTCCATACCGGAAGTGCCGAGTACCATTGCAGGTATAATAGCGGCAATGGCGAGGAAGATGTAAAATACAGGAGTGTGGAATAAGCGGTAAAAATCAACGCCGAGCATACTCTTTATCCGCTGTGTAAAACTCGGATTCTTGAATTTAGGTGCTCTTGTCATCTTACCTTACCTCCTTTGCTG
>JAXJSX010000029.1:0-9316 GCA_036309925.1 Acutalibacteraceae bacterium
CAAACGCGTCGTTTGTGTGCTTTTGGTTACTTTTTCACATAAAAAGTAACCGCGCTGTCGGGCGCGATCCCGACATTCAATAAAAATTCATTATTAAAAAATCTTTAATAAGATAAAACCAAATTACGAGGAACTAATTTCGCTTTAGCAAAAGTAGGCAACACCATACCTATTCACTAAAAAAACACCCTTTCGGGTGTTTTTTTACTTCTTCGCCCAGGTTGACGGCGAGAAGGCTAATATTATTGGGTAGATTTCAAGTCTTCCGAGCAACATCGCAAACGACAAAAGCACTTTTGAAAATGCGGAAAAATCAGCGTAACTTGATGCAGGACCTACTGATGACAACCCCGGTCCGATATTGTTAAAGCAGGAAACCGCGGCTGAAAGAGTAGTTTCAAAGTCAAACGGCTCAAAACTCAAAATCAAGAAAATAAGGAAAATCATCACCACATAAATCGCAAAATATGCGTGTACGCCCCTTAATGTATGCTCACCCACACGCTTGCCCTCGAACTTCACAGCGCCCACAGAGCGTGGATGCAACATAACTGTGAGTTCACGCTTGATTGACTTAAACATAATCATCACACGGGTCAGTTTAAGTCCGCCCGCAGTCGAGCCAGCACATCCGCCGATAAACATCAGAACAAAGAGAATGCTTTTTGAAAGTTCGGGCCATTGATTGAAGTCAGCGGTGGAGTATCCCGTAGTTGAGATAATAGATGCGACTTGGAAACCCGATAACCTGATACAGTCCGCAATATTTTTATAAAGAGGGTAGATATTCACAGCGATTACCGCAATCGCCACGCCAACAACCCCCAAAAAGCACCAAAGTTCACCGCTTTTTAAGACTGCCTTAAATCGGCGCAGGAGTAATAGATAATATAGGTTGAAATTCAGACCGAAAATCACCATAAAAATGGTGATTACCCATTGCAGATAGTTGTTGTACCCTGCAATGCTGTCCGCCTTGATACCGAAACCGCCCGTACCTGCGGTGCCGAATGAATGAACAAGGCTGTCAAAAACCGACATCCCGCCGAAAAGCAGTAGGATAAATTCAATGCCTGTGAGGATAATGTAAATCAAATACAAAATTTTTGCGGTGTCACGGATTTTCGGCACAAGTTTACCTACAACAGGGCCGGGCACTTCTGCACGCATAATGTGGATTGAACGGTCGGAAGTCGGCAAGATCGCCATTACAAATACAAGTACGCCCATACCGCCTACCCAGTGGGTGAAACTGCGCCAAAAAAGTGTGCAGTGACTTAAACTCTCGACATCATTGAGGATTGATGCACCTGTAGTGGTAAAACCGCTCACCGTTTCAAAAAATGCGTCAAAGAAATTCGGAATTTCGCCCGATAACACAAATGGCAACGCCCCGACAGCAGACATTGTTATCCATGCGAGTGCAACGATAACAAATCCCTCTTTTGCGTAGATAACTTTATTTTGCGGTTTGAAAAGGGCGGTGAGTGTAAATCCGAGTATAAGTGAGAAAATGATGGTGATTAAAAATGCAAACCCGCTTTGTTCACGGTAGATAATTGCGGTGATAAGCGGAAGTGTGAGCAACACCGCCTGCGTTTTAATAATCTGTCCTATCAGATAAAATACCATTCTGCGATTCATAAATCTACCTCTACAAAAGAATGTCGGTTAAATCCGACAGTCCGTGACCGCTTGTGATAACGATAACTTTATCGCCAACCATAATCAAATCTTCACCCGACGGAATAATCGCTTTTCTGCCCCTGATAATGCCTGCGATAAGAGTATTCGGTCGGGTTTTAAGGTCACGAAGGGGGATGTCTGTGACATTTGATTGGGCTGTAACATTAAATTCGAGTGCCTCGGCTTTGCCGTCCATAAGATTGTACAGCGTTTCGATATTGTTATCGCCCAGCGAATTTTTAAGTGCACGTGCGTAACTGACGACTAAATCAGAGGTGGTTTCCCTCGGAGATACAACACAGTCAAGACCGAGTTTTTTCGCCATTGAATAAAGTTCGGGACGGTTGGACTTTGATATTACTTTGGGCACACCCTGTGTCTGCGCAAAGATTGAAATCAAGATGTTTTCTTCGTCCATACCTGTCAGCGCAACAAAGGCATCCGTCGATTCAAGTCCCGCTTCGAGCAGAAGTTCCTGCTGTGCGCCGTCACCGTGGATTATCACGGCTTTCGGGAGTGTATCGCACAATTTATGGCATCTGTCACGGTCACGCTCAATAATTTTAACCGAACTGCCTGCGTTTATCAGCATTTTCGCAAGATAAAACGCAGTTTTGCTGCCGCCGAGTATCATAACGCTTTTGGCTTGACGGCGCAAAATCTTCATTGATTTAAGCAGTTTGTGGATTTCTGATTTATCCGCAGTAATTCCGATTTTGTCCCCGCCTTTGAGTACAAAATTACCGTCAGGGATAAACACTTCCTCCCCACGCTGTACAGTGCAAATAAGGAATTTTGCATTATATTTCGAGCGAAGTTCAATAAGATTCATACCGCCGATTTCGCTGTCTTCTTTTAGTTTTAATTCAAGGATTTCAAAGTTTCTGCGGGAGAATTTTTCGATTTTAACCGCACTCGGCAGTTTTAATATATTGAAAAGTTCTTGCGCTGCGAGCAAGTCGGGGTTGATTGACAAACTTAAATCGAGATGCTGACGCATAAAACGCAGACTGCGGTCGTTGTACTCGGGGTTGCGAATACGCGCAATCGTTTGCGTTGCCCCCATCTTTTTAGCAAGGAAACAAGCGAGCATATTAAGTTCGTCGGACCCTGTTGTTGCAACAAAAAGTTCAGCGTTTTCAACATCCGCCTCTTCTAAGACATCGCAGTCTACGCCGTTACCGCAAACGCCCATTATGTCGTAGATGTTGGTAAGTTCGGTGATAACTGCGGAGTCATCGTCAATCGCAATGATGTTATGTCCCTCTTTTACAAGGCTGGAAATCAGAGTGCGCCCGATTTTTCCGTTGCCCATAATGATAATATTCACAAAAATTCCTCCAAAAACTTTGTATCAAATTCAGTCTACCACATATTGCGCAGTTTTTCAAGTATTGATTACTAAAATGCGGTAAACAGTTTACACTATATTAGTTTTACCGAAAAATGAATAAAAAGATTGAAAAAAGCATATTTTTGTGATATTATTAAAAAAGTAATTTATAATGAGGAGTTGTGTCGTTTTGAGTAAAGAAACGAAACGCGAGTTTATAAAAGCCGTCGGCAGAGTGCGTGGCGGTGTAAAGGTACCTCACCGCAAAAATACCGCAGACTGCAAGACTGTACATATGCCTGCACCGAAAACAGTCGCTTTAATGATGAGCCAGCATATCGGTGCGCCCGCAGTTCCCTGCGTGAAAAAGGGTGACAGCGTATGTGTCGGCACTATGGTCGGTATGCCCGCAGACGGACTGAGCGTCCCTGTGTATTCGAGCGTATCAGGTACGGTTATTGATGTTTGCGATATGATGTTGTCATCAGGCCATATGTCCAAAGCGGTCGTGGTTGAATCTGACGGATATAATACCGTTGCCCCGGGAATAAATCCGCCCGAAATCAACACAAAAGAAGATTTAATCGACGCTGTGAAAATGGCGGGTATTGTGGGGCTCGGCGGTGCGGGCTTCCCGACATATGTTAAACTTTCGCCGAAAACGCAGGTTGATACACTCGTTGTCAACGGTGCGGAATGTGAACCGTATATCACCGCAGACTACCGTGAAATTTTAGAGAGCCACAGCGATATTTTGCGTGCAGTCTACCTTATTAAAGATATGCTGAAACTTCAAAATGTCGTTTTCGTTATTGAAGATAATAAACCGCAGGCGATAAATACCCTGCTTAAAGTCGTGTCAAGTTACCGTGACCGTGACAACTCGGTTAAAGTAATGAAAGTCAAATCAACCTATCCTCGCGGTGCAGAGAAAATGACCATCTACAGCGCAACAGGCAGAAAAGTACCGCCGGGAAAACTGCCGAGCGATGTCGGTTGTATCGTTATGAACATCACCACACTCGGTGAGATCGGAAGATACATAAAAACGGGTATGCCGCTGGTATCAAAACGCTTGACGGTAGACGGAAGTGCTGTAAAAAATCCGATGAATGTCCGTGTACCGCTTGGTGCGAGTGCTAAAGATGTAATCGAATTTACAGGCGGATATAAGACTGCCCCGAAAAAGATAATCTTCGGCGGTCCGATGATGGGATTTTCTGTCCCGACTGATGAAATCGTTGTCACAAAACACAACAACGCAATTTTGGCGTTTGATGAAAAGGCTGTCGGTGAAATGGGATATTCCGACTGTATCCGTTGCGGAAGATGCGTCAAAGCCTGCCCGATGAACTTGATGCCTGCCTCGATAGAGCGAGCAGTTGTGTTAAATAAAAAGGACGAATTACAGGCACTCGGCGCAATCAACTGTATGGAATGTGGCAGTTGTGCGTTTATCTGCCCTGCAAAACGGCCGCTTGTGCAGACTATGCGCAGTGCGAAAGATATTTTAAGAAAGTGAGGAGTGTAAAATGGAAAGACTGACAGTATCAGCAAACCCGCATATTAAACACGGGGACTCTACCCGTTCAATTATGTTGGATGTAATCTTGGCACTCCTGCCTGCAGGTGCGGCATCCGTGGTGATTTTCGGTATACGCGCATTGTTTTTAATTATTACTTGCGTGGGAAGCGCGGTAGTCGCAGAGGGCGTTTGCCGTATTATAATGAAAAGACCGCAGACAATAGGCGACTTGTCCGCAGTCGTGACAGGCTTACTGCTTGCATATAATCTACCGGTGACACTTCCGCTTTGGATGGGGGCACTCGGCAGTGTGATTGCAATCGTCGTTGTAAAACAGATGTTCGGCGGTATCGGTCACAACTTTGTAAACCCTGCGCTTATCGGCAGAATTGTTTTAATGAACTCGTTTACATCCGCAATGACGACTTGGGCGTTGCCGGTTGCTTATCAGCAAAGCGGTGCGGATGTTGTCACAGGTGCTACCCCGCTGGCACTTATGAAATCGGGCGAGCAGTTGCCGAGTTTACTCGATATGTTTTTGGGGCAGACAGGCGGTTGCCTTGGTGAAACCTGTGCGCTCGCACTCATTATCGGCGGTGTGTATCTTGTATGCAGAAAGGTAATCTCACCTGTTATCCCGCTCGTTTTTGTCGGCACGGTCGCTGTACTTACCTTTTTTGCAGGCTACAATCCGCTTTACGAAGTGCTTTCGGGCGGACTTTTGCTCGGCGCGATTTTTATGGCGACTGACTATGTAACATCACCGACTACCACATCGGGTAAAGTGATTTTTGCCATCGGTTGCGGTGCGATTACTGCGTTCATCCGCATTTTCGGCTCAATCCCCGAAGGTGTTTCGTATTCAATCATTATAATGAATATCCTAACTCCGCACATCAACACACTTACCCGTAAAAAGCCGTTCGGTTTTAAGAAGGGGGCGGTAAAATGAAAAACTTGAAAAATATAATTTTACCGACTGTTATTTTGACTGTCATCTGTGCAATTTTAGGACTGGGTTTGAGTTATACAAACGAAATAACCAAAGACATCATCGCATCACAAAATGCACAAAAACAGCAGGACGCTATGAAATCTGCACTTCCTGCGTTTTCTTATGAACAAATCGCTGAAACTGACGGTTGCGTTATCTACTCGGCTACACAAGGCGATCCGGTAGGATATGTAGTGTCATCGTCTGCAAACGGTTACGGCGGTGAAATCGAAGTTATGGTCGGCATAGACCTCGGCGGTCAAATCTACGGTATTGAAATCGTGTCTTGCGACGACGAAACAGCAGGTATCGGTCAAAAGGTGGCGGACGACAGTTTCAAATCGGGCTTTAATATGATAAATGCCGATGACATTGAAGATGTGGACACTATCACAGGTGCGACAATTTCATCGACTGCGGTTAAAACCGCTGTTGAGAAGGCGTATCAGGCTTATGAAAGCGAGGTAGACGGAAAATGAGTTTAATGAAAGAATTTTCAAAGGGTATCATTCGTGAAAACCCCGTATTGCGTCTTGTTCTCGGTACTTGTCCGACTTTGGCGGTCACCACATCCGCATTTAACGGGCTTGGTATGGGCCTTGCGGCGACAGTCGTTTTACTCGGCTCGAATATCGCAATTTCACTTCTTCGCAAAATCATCCCGGATAAAGTGCGTATTCCTGCATTTATCACCATCATTGCCGCTTTTGTAACTATTGTTCAGATGCTCACTCAAGCGTTTTTGCCGAGTATCAACGAATCCCTCGGTATATTTTTACCGCTTATCGTTGTAAACTGTATCATCCTCGGCAGAGCGGAGATGTTCGCATCTAAAAACGGAGTACTGCCGAGCATTTTCGATGCACTCGGTATGGGTGTCGGCTTTACATTGGCACTTTTGTTGATGGGCAGTATCCGCGAGCTTATCGGTGCGGGAACTATTTTCGGAATTACGCTCACAGCGAATGTAATCGAACCGATGCTCGTTATGACAATGGCACCGGGCGGTTTCTTTGTGTTCGGTATTTTAGTAGCGTGTGCCAATAAACTCGCTGTAAAGTCGGGCAAAAAGCCGGTTGAAAAGATTGAATGTAAAAACTGCGGCGCTTGCGGCGGTTGTGAAAAGGGGGTTGACGCACAATGAAAGAAATGCTCGTGATTTTAGTTGCGGCTATCCTTTCTGAAAACTTCGTACTCTCGAAGTTTATGGGTATCTGCCCGTTTCTAGGTGTATCTAAAAAACTGTCAACCGCAGTCGGAATGAGTGTAGCGGTAACATTCGTTATGGTACTTGCAACCGCAGTCACCTACCCGATTTACGCAAACTTGTTAGTCCCGAATGACCTTGCATATTTGCAGACAATCGTCTTCATTTTGGTAATTGCAACGCTTGTTCAGTTTGTTGAAATAGTGCTTAAAAAGTTCATTCCGCCGCTTTACAACGCACTCGGTATATTTTTACCGCTTATCACCACAAACTGCGCAGTCCTCGGCGTTACACTCTTGAATTTCACCAAAGAACTCACATACACTCAGTCGCTTGTGAACTCACTGGGCGCAGGTCTTGGATTTTTACTTGCAATGGTGCTTTTCGCAGGTGTGCGTTCAAGAATTGAAGCAAGCGATGTTCCGCAATTTTTAAAAGGATTGCCGATTACACTCATTTCAGCGTCACTCGTGTCGCTGTCGTTTCTCGGATTTTCGGGAATTGCGAACAACTTGTTTAAGTAAGGGGGCATTTTCAGATGAACTCAATGATACTTACAATAATAATACTTTCAACAGTCGGAGTTTTATCGGGCTTGATTTTGAGCATTGCCTCTATTATTATGGCAGTCAAAAAGGACGAAACCGCCGCAAAAATCGAGGAAATCCTACCGGGTGCGAACTGTGGCGCGTGCGGTTTTTCGGGTTGCAGCGGATATGCTTCGGCACTCGCATCAAAAGAAACCGATAATACAGCACTTTGTGCCCCGGGCGGAGCGGACGCGTCTATGAAAATCGCTGAGATTTTGGGCGTTAATGCGGGTGCGTTCGTGCAAAAACGCGCAGTTGTGCGTTGTCGTGGCAATTCAGATGTTACCACCACCGTTTTCGACTATAACGGCGCTATGTCTTGTGCGGCGGCAAACAAACTTTACAGCGGCGCAGGCGCTTGTAAATACGGATGTATCGGCTACGGCGACTGCGTGTCTGCATGCGATTTCGGTGCGGTAAAGGTTGCAGACGGCGTGGCAGTTGTAGATGAAAGTCTGTGCGCGGGTTGCGGTAAATGCGCATCTGTCTGCCCGAAAAATATTATTGAAATGGTGAGCGGTTATGATGCAATGACCGTTCATTGCCAAAACCGTGATAAAGGCGCAATCACCCGAAAGGTCTGTACAGCGGGATGTATCGGCTGTATGATGTGCGTTAAAGCGTGCGAGCAGGGGGCTGTGAAAGTTGAGAGTTTTTGCGCACATATTGACTCGCAAAAATGTATCGGTTGCGGAAAATGTGCGGATGTTTGCCCGCAAAAATGTATTATTTAGTGTGCTTTAGGAGGAAATTTTGTGGTTTACGATAATGTACTCGGTGCGATAGGGCATACCCCTATTGTTCGTCTTAATAAATTAACCGATGAAAACAGCGCACAAATTTTAGTTAAATTCGAGGGCTTGAATGTCGGCGGTTCAATCAAAACCCGCACCGCCTACAATATGATAACGGATGCCGAAAACAAAGGTCTTATTAACGAAAACACCGTAATCGTTGAGCCGACAAGCGGTAATCAAGGTATCGGACTGGCTTTAGTCGGAGCGGTAAAGGGATATAAAACCATCATTATTATGCCCGATTCTGTCAGCGAAGAACGGCGCAAACTCGTCAGACACTACGGTGCTGAGGTGATTTTAATTCACGATGCGGGCAATATCGGCGAATGTATTGACGAATGTCTGAAGACTGCCCTGCGTATGCAGGAGGAAAACCCGAATGTTTATGTTCCCCAACAGTTTGAAAATCCTGCAAATCTGCTCGCTCATAAATATCATACGGGTGTTGAGATTTTGGAACAGGTTGCAGGGCCGATCGACGGTTTTTGTTCGGGTATCGGCACAGGCGGTACGATAACGGGTATCAGCGCAGTGTTAAAGGCGCAAAATCCCGATTTGACAGTATGGGCAGTCGAGCCTGAAAATGCCGCAATTTTAGCGGGCGGTACAGTCGGCACTCATCTGCAAATGGGTATCGGCGACGGAGTTATCCCCGCCATTTTAGATACTGAATGTTACGATGAAATCTGCATTATCAGCGACGAAGAGGCGATTTCGGTTTCTAAAGATTTGGCTCGCAAAGAGGGCATTATGTGCGGTATTTCGAGCGGTACTAATGTCGCCGCCGCCATTAAACTTGCAAAGAAGTTAGGGCGTGGCAAGACCGTTGTCACCGTTTTACCCGACACCGCCGAACGCTATTTCTCTACCCCGCTTTTTGAAAACGAATAGCGGATATATATTATATTTAATGAAAGGGCGATTTTAAGGGAGACACTTCGTAAAGAAGTTGTCGCCTTTTCCTTTTATAAGAGAAATGATACTTTCGGATTGTGAAAGTGTCATAGTGGGTTGCGTACTTTGAGAAAAGTAAATACTCTCTGAAAATAAAGAATATATTTCTCTGCAGGTAAAGTGATATTGCAAACTAAAAGTTTGCAGTGATATTTTCGCCTTACAGCGAAAGTGATATTGAAACCTTGCGGTTTCAGTGATATTATATTCGCCCTTAAAACTGTCCGTAG